>DATASX010000057.1 GCA_036269075.1 Sporichthyaceae bacterium | reverse complement strand
GGCCAGCTTGATGTCCGCGTGCCGCATGACCCCGACGCACAGCGCGTTGACCAGCGGGTTGCCGAGGTAGCTCGCGTCGAACACGACCTCGCCGCCGATGTTGGGCAGGCCCAGGCAGTTGCCGTAGCCGCCGATGCCGGCCACGATCCCGGGCAGCACCCGGGCGGTGTCCGGGGCGTCCAGCGGGCCGAACCGCAGCGGGTCCATGACCGCGATCGGGCGGGCACCCATCGTGAGGATGTCGCGCACGATGCCGCCGACGCCGGTGGCCGCGCCCTGGTAGGGCTCGACGAACGAGGGGTGGTTGTGCGACTCGACCTTGAACGTGACCGCGTAACCGTGCCCGACGTCGACCACGCCCGCGTTCTCGCCCATGCCGACCAGCAGGACGTCGGTCGCCGGCTTCTTCTCGCCGAACTGCCGCAGGTGGACCTTGGATGACTTGTAGGAGCAGTGCTCGCTCCACATGACCGAGTACATCGCCAGTTCACAGCTGGTCGGGCGGCGACCGAGGATCTCGCGGATCCGGGCGTACTCGTCGGGCTTCAGACCCAGCGTGGCGTACGGCTGCTCGGCGTCCGGGTCCTTCGCCGCGAACTCGACGGTGTCGATCATTCTCACGCCCTCCCGGCGGAGGTGTCAGCCGGTGACGTCGTGCTGCGGGGTGATTCGCCCGATTTGTCCGACGTCTGCGGACGACGTCCGCAGATGTTGTCGGCGGTTCGCGCAGTCATGCGGCAACCAGGCTTCGCAGGACCGAGGTGAACAGGGCCAGGCCGTCGGTGCTCGGGCCGGTCAGCGCCTCGACGGCGTGCTCGGGGTGCGGCATCAGCCCGACCACGTTGCCCGCGGCGTTGCGGACCCCGGCAATGCCGGCCGCGGACCCGTTCGGGTTGCCGCCGACGTAGCGGAACACGACTCGGCCCTCGTCCTCGAGCAGCGCCAACGTGGCGGCGTCGGCGACGTAGCCGCCCTCGCCGTTCTTCACCGGCACCAAAATTTGCTGACCCACCGTCAGATCCCTGGTCCACGGGGTTTCGGTCGACTCGATCCGCAGCGACTGGTCGCGGCAGACGAACTTCTGGTGGTCGTTGCGGATCAGCGCGCCGGGCAGCAGGTGGGACTCGCAGAGCACCTGGAACCCGTTGCAGATCCCCAGCACCGGAAGCCCCCGCCCGGCCGCGGCGATGATCGACTCCATCACCGGGGAGAACCGGGCAATCGCCCCGCAGCGCAGGTAGTCGCCGTAGGAGAACCCGCCCGGCAGCACGACCGCCTCGACCCCGGACAGCTCGGTGTCGCGGTGCCACAGCACGACCGGCTCGCCGCCGGCCAGGCGGACCGCGCGGGCGGCGTCCCGGTCGTCCAGCGACCCGGGGAAGGTGACGACCCCTACTCGGCTCACGCGACTCCGCCACTTCTGCTGCCTGTCGCACGTATGCGGGCGCCCCGATAGGTGGGACAGGCAGCAGAAGTCGGGGGGGTCACGGGGCGGCCTCGACGAAGACCCGGAAGTCCTCGATCACCGTGTTGGCCAGCAGGGTCTCGGCCATGCGGTGCACGGCAGCTTCATCGACCGGGCCGGTGACGTCGATCTCGAAGCGCTTGCCCTGCCGGACGTCGGTCACCGAGTCGAAGCCCATCCGACCGAGCGCCTTGCGGATCGCCTGACCCTGCGGGTCGAGGATCTCGGCCTTCGGCATGACCTCGACCACGACCCGGACGGCTGCGGGCTGAGCCACGTCTCCCCCTGAAAGAATGTGCGCAGACGCTCCGAAGGCTATCCGAGGGGAACTGACGTGAAGCTGTTGGTCACCGGGGGTGCCGGCTACATCGGCAGCGTGGTCACCGCGTTGCTGCTCGAGGCCGGGCACTCGGTCGTGGTCGCCGACGACCTGTCGACCGGGCATGCCGACGCGGTCCCGCCCGGCGCGGAGTTCATCAAGGCCCGGATCCATGACGCCGTCGAGTTCATGGATCCCTCCTACGACGCGGTGCTGCACTTCGCGGCGAAGTCCCTGGTCGGTGAGTCGGTGAGCCGGCCGGAGATCTACTGGCACAACAACGTGGTGGGCACGTTGGCGCTGCTCGACGCGATGCGCCAGGCAGGCGTCCACCGGATCGTGTTCTCCTCGACGGCGGCCACCTACGGCGAACCCGAGCGGATGCCGATCACCGAGCAGACGCCGCCGCGCCCGACCAACCCGTACGGGATGACCAAGCTGACCGTCGACACGATGCTCGGCACCGAGTGCGCGGCGCACGGCCTCGGGGCGGTGAGCCTGCGGTACTTCAACGTGGCCGGCTCCTACCGGAGCTTCGGCGAACGCCACGACCCGGAGACCCACCTGATCCCGAACCTGCTGAAGGTCGCCGCCGGGGAGGTCGAGTACGCGAAGGTCTTCGGCACCGACTACCCGACCTCGGACGGCACGGCGGTTCGCGACTACCTGCACATCGTCGACCTGGCCGACGCGCACCTGCGAGCGCTGGAAGCCATCCGGCCGGGCAAGCACGGGATCTACAACCTCGGCAGCGGCAACGGCTACTCAGTCCTGGAGGTGCTCGACGCGGTCCGCGAGGTGACCGGGCACGAGATCCCGGCGGTCGACTCGCCACGCCGCGCCGGCGACCCGCCGGCGCTGATCGCCTCGAACGCGCTGGCCGCCGCGGAGCTGGGCTGGAAGCCGACCCGCGGGATCACCCAGATGGCTGCCGACGCCTGGGAGTTCGCCCAGACGCGCCGCTGAGCGCGACCGATCCTGCTCAGCCGCAGAGGGTGGCCAGCAGCCGGCCGGCGCCGGTCGGGCTGTTGGGCAGCGTCTCGATCCAGCACAGCGGACCCGTGCGGTCGATGCCGACCCGACGCCAGTCCTGCAGCATCCGGCGCAGGCCCTCGACCGTGCGGGGCAGGTCGGCGGCGCGGGGCGCGACGATCACGACCCGGCCGGGCGCGGCCAGGCCCATGACCTGACCGGCGTCGAAGACCGTGCGCAGGCACTCGGCGACGTCCGACATGCGCAGCGCGTCGTCCCAGGGGTCGCCGACCTCGGCCAGGGCCGGCAGCTCCACCACGACCAGCGCGTGGGTCTCGGCCGGCGAGAAGCCGTGCCGCCGACCCTCGGCGTACATCTCCTGGAGCCGGGCCTCGACGTGCGCGGCGGTACCGAGGCCGGTCCGCGGGTTGGTGCAACCGGCGGCCTCGATGCGGTCCGCCGCAGCCTGCGCCCAGCCGACGGAGACCGTGCGGACGGTGGCGAACGGTGGCGAACCGAGCCGAGCCGCGGCGAACAGCGCGGCGAGGTCGTCGATCGTCTCGGCCAGCGAGCAGCCCGCGAGCGCCCGCTCCCGGGCCAGCTCGGTGCAGGCCGGCAGGTGATCGCCGTCGTCGAGCAAAGCCTCGACCACGTTTTCGATGGCCGGCGTCCACCACGCACCGGGGGTCGCCCAGCCACCTTCCAGCGACGCCAGGCACCACCGGTCGATCAGCCGAGCGGTCAGCCCGGAGGTCGGTCGACGGGGTGGCGGGAGCTGTTCCAGGGCCGCCGCGGCCGCCGCTTCTGCCGCTGCGCCGGCGCGTCGGGAGCGTAGCCACAGCCGGGACGGCAGCCAGTTGATCCGCCTACCCGCCATGACAACCCCTTTCCGGCGCCTCCCAGCACCGTACGTCGTCCGAGGAGGTAAGTGCTGCAAGCCGCAGACAATTCCCGCACCCGCCTGCGTAGATGGAAATGGAAACGGCATTCCTCACCAATGCAACGGGGACTTTGCGATTCCCCTGACGAATGCTCGCGTTCCTGCCTACTCTCGGTGACATCGAGTCGTGATTGATCACCTGCAGTGCCTACGGCTGGGACTCGCCTCCCGGCCGCCCCGACCGGGCCCGCCGGCCCACGGACAGTGAGTGACGATGAAGACCGAGAAGCCCGCTCCACGACCATCGGCACCCACCGATGCCGACTTGATTGCCAAGGTCCGCAAGGGCGAGATGCCCGCCTTGCGCACGCTGGTCAGCCGTCATCAGGACGCCGCGGTCCGCCTGGCCCGGCGGCTCGCGCCGACCACCCCCGCGGAGCTGGTCAGCGACGCCGTCACCGCCGTGAGCACCGGTCTGCAGGCCGGCGCGGGTCCCAAGGTCGCGTTCCGCCCCCACTTGTTGACCACGTTGAAGAGAGTGGCCGCCGAGCGCGGCAAGGGCGGCAAGGCCCGGCCGGAGGAGCGCGCCGCCTTCGGCGTCGACCCGCTCATGCATGCCGCGGCAAGCAAGGCCTTCCGGGCGCTGCCGGAGAACCAGCAGGTCGCGCTGTGGCACACCGGGGTCGACGGCGCCCCACTGCTCGACACCGGCCTGCTACTGGGCGTGACCGGCACCGAGGTCGCCGAGCTCGACTTCGCCGCCCGCCAGGCGATCCGCGCGGCCCTGGTCGGCCCGCTCACGGAGACGATCACCTCGGGTCCGTGTCGCTGGACGGTCGACCGGCTCAGCGCCCACCTGCGCGGGAGGTTGACCCCGGCCGTCAACGAGAAGGTCGCCGACCACGTGACGACCTGCGGCATCTGCACGTCCGTGCTGCCCGCGGTACGCACGGTCGAGACCGAGATGGCGCTGCTCATCGCCTCGGTCGTGCTCGGCTCGTCCGCGCCTGCATACCTGGGTCTCGTGGCACCCGCGCAGGCGAGGCGCGGAGCACTGGTGGCGCTGGCCGGCGGACCGGCGTACCTGCTGCACCACGGCAAGGCGGCGGCGTTCGTCGGGCTGGGCGCGGTCGTCCTGGCCGGCGGGCTGATCGGCGGGCTCAACATGGTCGAGGGCGAGGCCCCGGCCGCCGCGAACGGCACCTTCAACATCCGGCAGGGCGCGCCGGAGCACCCGATCGTCGACTCGGTGGCCGAATCGGGCTCCGGGGTCAGCGGCGGCACGGCGGATGCCGGTGACCCGACCAAGACCGACCCGACCAAGACCGACCCGACCGCCACCCCGACCCCGCAGCCCCTGCTGCACCCGAACGCGGACGGCAGCACCAACAAGAGCACCACCAACGGCAGCACCAACGGCAGCACCAGCGGCAGCAGCCCCAGCGGCTCGGCCAAGTCCACCAAGCCCGGTACGTCCGGGACCTCGGGCTCGAAGCCGGAAAGTCACCCGACCCTGCACCTGGGCTTCACGAACGTCACGGTCACCCCGGGCCACGGGCTGCTCTGGCTGTTCTCCTTCGGCTCACCCGACAACTGACCCGGCCCCTTACGTCGCTCAGTGCAACTTCTCCAGCCGGTCGAACATCGGCTCGAGCCGGGCGACGAAGCGCTCGGGGCGGCAGACCTCGTCGAGCCGGACCTCGTCCAGGGTGCGTCCGGCGGCCGCGGCACCCGCGCGCAAGGTCTCCCGGAACGGCACGCCGGTCTCCCAGGTCCGCATGGCCGCCGATTGCACGAGCGCGTAGGCGTCCTCGCGCGACATCCCGCTCTCGACCAGTTCGAGCAGCACGGTCGAGGTGTAGATCAGCCCGCCGGTGGAGTCGAGGTTCGCCCGCATCCGGGCGGCGTCGACGACCAGTCCGGACATCAGGCGGTCGGTGAGCGCGAGCAGGTAGTCGGTCCCGGCCGCGGCATCCGGCAACGCGATCCGCTCGACCGAGGAGTGCGAGATGTCGCGCTCGTGCCACAGCGGGATGCCCTCGAGCACCGGGGTGACCTGCGCGCGGACGATCCGGGCCAGCCCGCAGATCCGCTCGGACATGATCGGGTTCTTCTTGTGCGGCATGGCCGACGAGCCCTTCTGGCCCGCCCCGAACGGCTCCCACACCTCTCGGACCTCGGTGCGTTGCCCGTGCCGCACCTCCAGCGCGATCGCCTCGCAGACCGTCGCGATGATCGCCAACGCGCTGATCCACTCGGAGATGCCGTCGCGCAGGACGACCTGCGTGGAGACGTCGGCCGCGCGCAGCCCCAGTGCCGCGGCGACCGAGGTCTCGACCGCCGGGTCGATGTTCGAGTACGTGCCGACCGCACCGGAGATCGCCATCACCGCGACGGCCTCCCGGGCGCGCCGGAGCCGGTCGCGCGACCGGGCCATGCCGAACGCGAAGTCGGCGACCCGGTGGCCCCACAGGTCGGGTTCGCCGTGGATGCCGTGGGTGCGCCCGACCCGCAGCGTCTGACGGTGCGTCAGCGCGTGGTCCCGCAGGGTCGCGACCAGCCGATCTGCCTTCTCCAGCAGGATGTCCGAGGCCTCGACCAGCTGCAGCCCCAGCGCGGTGTCGAGCAGGTCGGAGGAGGTCATGCCGAAGTGGACCCAGGCGGCGGCCTCGCGCGGGTTGGTGTTGTCCGCCCACGCGGACAGGAACGCGATCACGTCGTGCTGGGTGACCGCCTCGATCTCGGCGACGGCCTCCGGGGTCGGCGGCGCGGCGTTGCGGACCGGCTCGACGCTGTCGGGCGGGACCACACCTGCCTTGGCGTGCGCCTCGAGCACGAGCGTCTCCACCTTGCACCACAGCTCGTACTTGTGGGCCTCGCTCCAGACGCGTCCCATCTCAGGCAGCGTGTAACGCTCGATCAAGGTGAACCTCTCCTGCTGTGGTGATGCCCCAGGTCAGTTGCCCGGGACGACGATCTCCCCCGCCGCGGCCGCCGCGGCGATGTCGTGGCGGTACTGGCCGCCGGGCAGTTCGATCGCGGCCACACCCTGGTACGCGCGGTCGCGGGCGGCGTACAGGTCCGCGCCGGTCGCGGTGACGCACAGGACGCGGCCCCCGGCGCTGACCACGTTGCCCGCTTCGTCGCGGGCGGTGCCGGCGTGCACCACGTGCACGCCCTCGATCGCGTCAGCGGCGGCCAGCCCGCCGATGACGTCGCCCTTGCGCGGTGTCCCCGGGTAGTCGGCGGCGGCCACCACGACGGTGATCGCGGCGCCGTCGACCCAGCTGTACGGCTCGGCCGCCTCGAGGGTGCCGCTCGCCGCGGCCAGCAGCAGCGCACCCAGCGGGGTGCGTAGCCGGGCCAGCACGACCTGGGTCTCCGGGTCGCCGAAGCGGGCGTTGAACTCGACCACCCGCATGCCGCGGGAGGTCAGCGCCAGCCCGGCGTAGAGCAGGCCGACGAACGGGGTGCCGCGCTCGCGCATCTCGTCGATCGTGGGTTGCAGCACCCGGGCGTGGACCTCGTCGAGCAGGCCGGCCGGGGCCCAGTCCAGCGGGCAGTAGGCACCCATCCCGCCGGTGTTGGGGCCGGAGTCGCCGTCGCCCAGGCGCTTGAAGTCCTGGGCCGGGGCGAGTGCCCGGATCGTGCGGCCGTCGGTCAGCGCGAACACCGAGACCTCGGGGCCGTCCAGGTACTCCTCGACGAGGACCCGCCCGGCGCAGTTCTTGGCGTGCTCCAGCGCGGCCTCGCGATCGGTGGTGACGACCACGCCCTTGCCGGCGGCCAGACCGTCGTCCTTGACGACGTAGGGCGGGCCGAACGCGTCGAGGGCGTCGGCGACCGCGGCCACGTCGTCACAGACCCGAGCCATCGCGGTCGGGACGTCGGCGGCGGCCATGATCTCCTTGGCGAACGCCTTCGAACCCTCCAGCCGGGCCGCGGCAGCCGTCGGGCCGAAGCAGGCGATGCCTCGAGCGCGGACGGCGTCAGCGACCCCGGCCACCAGCGGCGCCTCCGGACCGACCACGACCAGGTCGACGCCCAAGCCCTCGGCAAGGTCGGCCACCGACCGCGGATCGGTCGCCTCGACCGCGTGCAACGCCGCCAGGCCCTCGATGCCGGCGTTACCCGGCGCGCAGTGCAACCCGACCACGGCGGGGTCGCGGGCCAACGCGAGGCACAGCGCGTGCTCCCGGCCGCCGCCGCCGATCACCAGAACCTTCACGTTTGCCGAGCCTAGTGAACCGCCGCCCCCCGCGGCGGGGCGAGTTGGCTCGGGCTCACTACTCCGGGTCCCCACCCCCACCCGACACAACCTGCCGCCGCCGAGTCTTCCTGTCGCCGACGGCTGTCAAGGCCCGGCCGGCGGCCGTTGTGGACGGGTCGGGGCTGTGGACAGTCGGTCAGCTGACCAGCGAGCGGATCTCGATCGTCTGGTCGCGGCCCGGGCCGACGCCGATGGCCGAGATCGGGGCCCCGGACATCTCCTCCAGCGCCTGGACGTAGGCCTGGGCGTTCTTCGGCAGGTCGCTGACCGACCGGGCGCCGGTGATGTCCTCGGTCCAGCCGGGGAAGCTCTCGTAGATCGGGATCGCGTGGAAGAAGTCGGTCTGCGAGGTCGGCAGTTCCTCGCGGCGCACCCCGTCGACGTCGTAGGCCACGCACACCGGGATCTCCGGCAGTCCGGTGAGCACGTCGAGCTTGGTGAGGAAGAAGTCGGTCAGGCCGTTGACCCGGGCCGCGTAGCGGGCGATCACCGCGTCGAACCAGCCGCAGCGACGGTCGCGGCCGGTGGTGACACCGCGTTCGCCGCCGACCCGGCGCAGGAAGTCACCGCTCTCGTCGGTCAGCTCGGTCGGGAACGGGCCGGAGCCCACCCGGGTCGTGTAGGCCTTGAGGATCCCGCAGACCCGGTCGATGCGGGTGGGCCCGATGCCGGACCCGGAGCAGGCCCCGCCGGCGGTCGGGTTCGAGGACGTGACGAACGGGTACGTACCGTGGTCGACGTCGAGCAGCGTGCCCTGCGAACCCTCCAGGCAGACCAGCTTGCCCGCGTCGAGTGCCCGGTTCAGCACCAGCGAGGTGTCGGTGACGTGCGGCCGCAGGGTGTCGGCCAGCGGCAGCAACTGCTCGGCGACCTCGTCGACCCCGATCGCCCGGCGGTTGTAGATCTTCACCAGCAGGTGGTTCTTGTCGACCAGCGCGCCCTCGAGCTTCTGGCGCAGGATCTTCTCGTCGAACAGGTCCTGCACCCGCACGCCGATGCGGTTGACCTTGTCGGCGTAGGACGGGCCGATGCCGCGGCCGGTGGTGCCGATCTTGTTGCGGCCCAGGAATCGCTCCCGGGTCTTGTCCAACGTCGTGTGGTACGCCGTGATCAGGTGCGCGTTGTCCGAGATCAGCAGCCCGGAGGTGTCGACGCCGCGCTGGTTCAGGCCGTCGATCTCGGACAGCAGCGCGGTCGGATCGATGACCACGCCGTTGCCGATGACCGGGATGCAGCCGGGCGTCAGGATCCCGGACGGCAGCAGGTGCAACGCGTAGTGCTGGTCGCCGATGACCACGGTGTGGCCGGCGTTGTTGCCGCCCTGGTAGCGGACGACGTAGTCGACAGGGTTCGAACCGGACCCGCCGAGCAGATCGGTCGCCTTGCCTTTGCCCTCATCACCCCACTGGGCTCCGACAAGCACGATCGCGGGCATGGCAAGCCCTTCTGCAACGGGACAGGACAGCCGATCAGGGTACGGCCCGCGCCGTCCCGGGACCAGTCGAGGTTCAGACGCCGCCCAGCGCGTCGGCCGCAGCGACGCTGGAGTCGAGCAGGAGCTGGTAACAGCGTGCGGCCTCGTCGTCCTCGTTGATCGCGGCGGCGGCTCGACCCAGGGCGTACAGCGAACGCAGGAAGCCGCGGTTGGGCGCGTGCTCCCACGGGACGGGTCCGTGGCCGCGCCAGCCGTTTCGGCGCAAGGCGTCCAGGCCGCGGTGGTAGCCGACCCGGGCGTAGGCGTAGGACTCGATCACGGCCTGCCGCCCCCAGGCTCCGTCAGCCAGGTCGGCCCAGGCCGCCGAATAGGTCGGGAACTTCGCGGCCACCGCCGCCGGGTCGGTCCCGGACTCCAGCAGGCCACGCGGTTCGGGTTCATCGGGCAACCGGGTCGCGGGCGGGCCGGCCAGCAGGTTCTCGTGGGGGCTCATGCCACCCATCCTGTCGAACTTCGGCCGCGCGCACCCCGACCGCCGGGTCGCGCGTCAGTCGGTGTGCGTCTGGAAGGCGACGATGTGGTCCATCGCCGAGCGCGCGGGCGGGCAGAGTCCGGGCATGTTGAGAAAGCCGTGCGGCATCCCGGTGTAGCGGCAGAGCTGGACCGGCACCCCGGCCGCCCGCAGCGCGTCCCGGTAGCGCAGGCCCTCGGGCTCCAGGACGTCGCAGGTCCCGGTGAGGATGTAGGCCGGGGGCAGCCCGGACAGGTCGGTCGCGTGCAGCGGCGACAGCCGTGGGTCGGACACGACCTCGGGACGGGCGCCCACGTAGTGGCCCAGGAACGCGTCGATGTGCGCGCGGGTCAGGAACGGTTGGTCGACCACGCGGTTGGCCGGGTCGGCCCAGAACACCGCATCGACCGCCGGGTAGATCAGGATCTGCCGGCGGATCCGCGGGCCGCCGGCGTCGCGGGCCAGCAGGCACATCACCGCCGACAGGTTGCCGCCGGCGCTCTCGCCCATCACCGCCAGGTCGTCGGGGTCGGCGCCCAGTTCGGCCGCGTGGGCGTGCACCCACGCGACGGCGGCGAGACAGTCGTCGACCGCGGCCGGGAACGGATGTTCCGGGGCCAGCCGATAGTCGACCGAGACGACCACCGCGTCGGCGCCCGCGGCCAGGTGGCTGCACATCCAGATGTCCATGTCCAGGTTGCCCAAACAGAAGCCGCCGCCGTGGATGTGCAGCACGACCGGGCGCGCCTTCGGCTCGCCGACCGGGGTGTAGATCCGGATCGGGACCTCGCCCGCGGGCCCCGGGAACGTGCGGTCGGCGTACCGGACGCCGGGCGCCAGACCGCCCAGGACCGTCGCGCTCAGCCGGTTGCGGCCCATCAGCCGGGCGTTGGCCGCGACGATCTGCTCGGGCGTCATCCCGGCGATGTTCGCTCCGGGGATCCGGGCCAGTAGCCCGTATGCGAGACGGACCCGGCGACTGGTGACGGTCATAAGCGGTTGCCTCCTGCTCGACCGGATCATCCTGACCCATCCGACGGGCGCCGGAGTGCCGATCGGCAGTGACGGGTAGTCAGGCTGCATGGTCGACGTCGGCAGGGCGACCGGCCCCCGGGCCGGTGGGCCCACCCGGCACGCCCCGGACGGCGTGCTGCACCGGCTGGACGACTACCAGCAGCACCATCGATGGCTCGCGCTGCCGTACGCGGTGTGGCGCAAGTTCGGCGATGACCAGGCCGGGAACCTGTCCGCGCTGATCGCCTACTACGCGTTCTTCTCGATCTTCCCGCTGTTGCTGGCCGCGACCACGATCCTCGGCTACGTACTCGGCGACGATCCCCGACTGCAACAGCGCGTGTTCGACACCGCACTCGGCCAGTTCCCGATCATCGCAGGCCACGGCCCCGCGAAGCCGCTGACCGGCAATGCCGGCGGCCTGATCATCGGACTGGTCCTGGCGGTCTGGAGCGGCCTGGCGGTTGCGCAGGTTGCCCAACAGGCGTTCAACCGCATCTACGGGGTGCCCCGCGATCGCTGGCCGGGTTTCCTGCCCGCGTTGCGGCGCAGCGTCGAGGTGGTCGGGATCGGTGGGATCGGACTGACCGGGACCACGTTGCTGCAAGGGATGGTGACGGGAGGCGATCTTTGGGGCCTGAACCTCGGGCCGGCGACGTCACTGCTGACCGCGGTGGGCGGCGCGCTGCTGAACACCGCATTGTTCGTCTACCTGTTCAGCAGGCTGACCGTACGGTCGCTGCGGGTGCGGGAGGTCCTGCCCGGGGCGACGGTCACGGCGGTGGCCTGGTTCGTGCTCCAACAGGTCGGGGTCGGCCTGGTCAATCACGAGATCGCCGGCGCGCAGGGCACCTACGGCACGTTCGCGGTCGTCATCGGGCTGCTGTTCTGGCTCTACCTGATGGCCCGGATCACCTTGTTCTGCGCGGAACTGAACACCGTGCTGGCCGGTCGGCTGTGGCCGCGCAGTGTCCGCGCAATGGTCTCCGGCCATGCCGAGAACGCCGCCGACCGGCGGGCCTATCTGTCCTACCCGCAGATCGAACGCCAGGTGCACAACGTCCAGGTGGAGACCCGGATCGTCGACAAGCCGGATCCCGACAAACAGCAACCCCCACAGGTAACTGACCACCGCTGACCGACCGCTGTGCACATCTGACCGTCAGTCAGATCGGTGCTCGGCACGCACCGGGCCGCAGGGCCACGCGGTTGGCCCGTCGCCAAGTGGGCAGGGGGAAGGTGTCCGTGAGCGTTCTGGTCAGGGAGGCCGGTGTCCGCCGGGAAGATCCCGCGAGCCCGCAGGTCGACGGTAGTGCTGTCGATCTGTTTCATCGCGGTCTTCGCCCTGTGGATCACGGTGCGGCCCAGCAACGCTGCACCGCCGCTGCGGGCCGCTGACGTCACCGACGCCCCGCCGCACCCGCCACGACACCGAACGGCCCCGCCGACCCGCACCGCCCGAGCGCCACAGCCAAAGCCGACGGCACCGCCCACCGCAGTCGCGCCGGAGCCCGCGCCTACGCCTCCCACAACAGCGCCGGCAACCGTCCCGAGTTCGATCGTCCCGAGTTCGACCGTCCCGGGTTCGACCGTCAACCCCGCCGTCCGCACGCACGCCACCACGCGGCCGACCAACACCCCGCCGACGCAGGCCGCGGTACCCGGCCTCACCGTGCCCTGACCGAGCGCGGCGACGATCTGGCCCCGAGTCACTCGTTGAGCATCGCCAGCAACCTGGTGATCGTGGCCCAGTTGCGGGCGGTGCCGACCTCCGCCCCGCGGGAGAGCCGGGTGGCCAGATCGCTGCGGCCGAGCCCGTCCGGCGTGTGCAGGTAGAGCGTGGCCCCGACCACGACGGCCCGGTCGACCCCGGCCGACTGCTGCTGGGCCCGTTCGATCGCCGCCGTCCGGGCGGCCGACAGCGGCCCCTGACTCAGCACGGCGTGCAGCGTTCTCGGGTCGTCCGGCTCACCGAACGGGTTGCCCGCCGCGACGGCGACCAGGTCGGCCCGCGCCAGCACCACCACCGCGATCCGTAGCCCGAGCCGGGCCTCGATCGCCGCCTCGAACTCGGCCGCCAACGCCACTGTCCCCCTGCGTCGGGTCGCGAACACGACGTTCCCGCTGTTCACGTGGGTGGCCACGGCGGTGTGCCCGAGCCACTCGGTCAGTTCGCGCAGGTCGGCCATGGGGACTCGGTTGTTCCCGCCCACGTTGACCCCGCGCAAGAACGCCACGTGACTTCGCATTCGGCGAGTCTCCCGCGCGCTCGCTGGATTAGTTGATCTTCGGCTGGTGGGATGGCGAAGTTGTCCGGATGGGGGGTGGCGAACATGCGGGCATCGGCGCGGGTGGGGCTCGGCCTCGCCGTCGCGGCGTCGTTGACGGCGTGCGGCCCGGGTTCGGGTCAGGTGGCCGCGCCGTACACCCTGATCACCTCCTCCCCCAGCCCGTCGGTCTCCGGATCGGCCACCCCGACCCCCAGCGTCGCCGCGACCTTGGGTCCCTTCGCCGGTCCCGCCACCGAGTTGCAGGCCCTGTTCGACCGGATGCGCGCGGCGGGACCGTTCCGGGTGCACGTGCACCAGTCACCCGACCCCTACGGGTCGGCGACCGCGCTGGTCTACGACGTCGCGTACCACTTCGACCCGCTGTCCTGGCGTCAGCGCACCCTGGACCCGAGCCTGGTCGACGACACCATCCGCGCCGGCGAGGACCTCTACGACAACGCTCTTTCCAACTGCGCGAAGTCGGCGACGCTGACCGGCTGGAAGCTGTTCGCGAGGGCCGGGCTGGGGTCCGCGCCCGATGCCGGGTTCGCGCTTCAGTTCGCCCCCGGCCTGCTGCCCACCGCGCTGAACGCGCTGCAGTACCTGACCCTGTCGTCACGGCACCCGGACGGGGCCGGCTACCTGGTGCGGGGCACGGTCGCGTCGGCGGAGGCAGGCGACTTCGACTACGAACCGGCGGCCGGCAACGACGCCGCGCTGCCGATCGTGCTGCGGCTGGACACCAACGGCCTGCCGCTGGAGTACTCGGTGGACTACTCGGGGGCGAAGAAGCCGTCGGCCTCGTTCATCGTCACGTTCAGCCGCGATGCCGTTCCGCCGATCCCGCAGGTGCACGACGCACCGACGTTCAGCCCGAACGCGATGCGGTGCACCTCGGGGAGCCCGAGCCCGAGTCCCAGCCCGAGCCGTACCGCCAGCCCGACCCCACGGCCCAGCAGCACCCCGTCCAGGCACTGACACCGCGGCCGGACGCGCGGGCGCGGAATCTCCGCCGCCTGTTCACCTGCCGCCCACCTGCTGTTGCCCAGTCCCGGGGCCGGGCCGGGTCAGCCTCGAGGCGTCCCGACCGAACGTGACGGTCCTTGGAGGTACGAACCATGGCTGAGCTGCTGCTCGCAGTGGTGGGCGACGCGCTGACCGCCGCACTGGCGGCCCTGGCGTTGGAGGTCCTGCGCCGCGCCGTCCGTGCTCTCGCGCATCCTGCGAGGCCCTGCGAGATCAACTGATTGCGCAAGTGATTGGCCATCGCGCAACCGGGTACCCCTGATCGAATACCCGTTTGCGCCGGCGGTCGATCCTTCGTCTGACGGTACGTCACAACTCGAAACTCGGTTTCTCGGCGCGACTGCGAGCGAGTGCGGTCGCTCGGCGCCTGCATGGGCTCGTCGGACGCGGGTATGCCGTTCCGTCTGACCGATCTAGGGAACTCGATGACCGTAACCGCCCGCCCGCACCACGATTCCGCGGGCGAGCGGTCGGCCGGGACCATCGGGCGGCAGCACCCCACCTCGCTTCTGCGCGCTCCGCTCGCCGCGCTGACCGACCCGCGGAACCTGCCGGCGGCACCGGCCGCCTTGCGGCCGCGCGCCTGCCGGGTCGTCCACGCGACCGACGAGCGGGTCCATCTGCTGGTCCCGGCGCTGGGGACCGCCGCGGGGCAGGCCGCCGCCGAGGGCGTCCTCAAGGAGTTGCGGGCGCTGCCCGGCGTGGCCTGGGCCGTGCTGAACGCGCCGCTGGCGTCGGTGGTCGTCGGGCTCGATGCCCCGGTCGACGTCGACGAACTGGCCGGGACCGCCACCGCTGCACTGCCCGACCGGACGCCGCGCGCCCGCGGCACCCACCCGGGCGACGCCGCCGAGCCGCGTTGGGAACGAGTTGGCCTGGCCGCCGGACTGGTCGGCCTGCCTGCCTCGGCGGCCGGCTGGGTCGCGCGGCGCTTGCCGCTGACCGGCCAGGTCGCGGGTCTGGTGAGCCTGCTCGACCTGCAGCCGGCACTGCGCACCGTCGCCGGCGGCGTCCTGGACCACGGCCCGGGCCGGGCCGCGCGGGCGGTGGTCACCTCGACCGTGCAGGCCGCGGCCGGCGGGGTCAGCGGACTGCTGGTCGACACCTGCACCCGGGCCCTGCGGGTGCGCGCCGCCGATGCCCGGCTGCGCGCCTGGACGAACCGGGAACCGGACCTGGCCGCGGACCCGGAGTCGGCCGCCGCGGAGTGGGTCGGCAGCGAACGTCCGGTCCCGTTGCCCGACGGATCCACCGAGGCCTACCTGCGTCGCTCCGGCCTGCTGGCCGGCGTCGGGTTCGTCGCGTGGCTGCCGTGGGTCGGCGGCCGCAACGCCGCGGCGGTCGCGGTCTCCGCCGTGCCTAAGTCCGCGGCCTGCGCGGCCGAGGGCTTCGCCCGCACCCTGGCCACCGGTCTGGCGGACCGTGGCGCACTGATCCGCGACCCGGGCGCGCTCGACCGGCTGGCGCGGGTGACGACCCTGGTCGTCGACACCGATGTGCTGCACACCGGCCGGCGGATGCTGGCCGACCTCACCCCCACCGGCCGGGGATCGGTCCCGACCGAGAACCTGATCGCCGCGGCCTACCGGCTGTTCGACCCGGACCATCCGCACCGCGACGTCGCCCACGAGGACTGGGCGTTACGGCCCGGGCAAGCGCCCGACGAGTTGGTTCTGGCCAACGCCGGCACGACCGTCGCCACCGTCCGGGTGGTCGCCGAGCCGGTGGCCACGGTGCGGGCGCTGGCGGCGGCCGCGCGACGCAGCGGGCTGCGGGTCCTGCTGGCCGGGGACCCGGCAGCCGGCGGGCAGTGGGGTGCCGCCTCCGAGCGCGCGCCGGGCGGCTCCGGGCTGGTCGCGACCGTACGGGAGCTGCAGGCCTCCGGCGAGGTCGTGCTCACGGTCTCCGGCCGGCCCGCCGCCCTCGGCGCGGCCGACGTCGGCGTCGGTGTGCACCGCCCCGGTGACCGTCCCCCGTGGGCCGCCCATGTGCTGCTCGGGGCGGACCTGTCGGCCGCGGCGCTGCTGGTCGACGCGGCCGGGGCAGCCCGGCGGACGGCACGCCGCGGCGTCCGGCTGGCCCAACTGGCCAGCGGCCTCGGTGTCCTGTCCGCCTGGGGCGCCCGCGGCCGCGGCGGCACCGGTCTGTGGCTGGTCAACGGTGCCGCCCTGGTGGGGCTGGCCGGTGGAGTCCGGTCGGCCCGCAACCTGCTGCAGCGGCCGCTGGACCCGCCGATCTCCCCGTTGCCCTGGCACGCCATGCCGACGCAGACCGTGCTCGGCGAACTCGGCACCGGCCGGGACGGGCTGAGCGCCGCCGAGGCGCGGCGCCGGCACCGGCGCCGCACCCGGCCTGGCGGTACCGCGATGCCGTCCCTGCCGGCCGGATTCCTCTCCGAGTTGGACAACCCGCTGACCCCCATCCTGGCCGCCGGTGCGGCCGTCTCCGCGGCGACCGGCGCCCGCACCGACGCGCTGATCGTCGCGGCCTCGACTGTTCTCTGTGCCGCCGTCGGGGCGGCACAGCGACTCGGCGCCGACCGGGCCCTGGCCGGGCTGATGTCGGCGACCGCGCCGACTGCCCGGGTCGTGCGCGACGGTGTCGAGGCCGAGGTCGACGCCGCCGCGCTGGTGCCCGGCGACGTCGTCCGGCTCGACGGCGGCGCCGTAGTGCCGGCCGATTGCCGCGTCCTGGACGCACTGGGCCTGGAGGTCGACGAGTCCGCGTTGACCGGGGAGTCCCTGCCCGTCCCGAAGTCCGCCGGCCCGGTGTTGGCCGCTGCGGTCGCCGAGCGGTCGTCGATGCTGCACGAGGGCACCACAATCGCCGCCGGGACAGCCCTGGCCGTGGTCGTGGCCGTCGGGTCGAGCACCGAGATGGGCGCCGCCGCGGCAGCCGCGCCGCTCGCGCGGGACACGGTCGGAGTCGCGGCCCGGCTCAGCCGGCTGACCCGGGTCACCGTCCCGGTCGCGCTGGGTTCGGCCGCTGCCGTCGTCGGCGCCGGGATCGCGCACGGCCGCCCGATCCGCAGGAGCGTGCACGGCGGGGTCGCGTTGGCCGTCGCCTCCGTCCCGGAGGGCCTGCCGTTCCTGGTCTCCGCCGCCCAGTTGGCCTGTGCCCGCAGGCTGGGCGCCCGGCAGGCGCTGGTGCGCGACCCGCGCACGATCGAGGCGCTCGGTCGCGCCGACGTGCTGTGCTTCGACAAGACCGGGACGCTGACCGAGGGCCGGATCAGCCTGGTCGGCGTCCACGCCGGCACCGAAACCCGGCCGGTCGGCTCGCTGCGCGCCGTCGAGCGCCAGGTGCTCGCCGCAGCCCTGCGCGCGACACCGGCGCCGGAGAACGCCACGGCCTTCGCCGACCAGACCGACAGCGCGGTGACCACCGGCGCGGCCGCGGCCGGGGTCGACCGCGGTGCCGGCAGCCCGCACCTGGAGCTGCGGTTCGAGCCGTCGCGCGGCTTCCACGCTGTGCTGACCCGGCCGCCCGACGCCGCCACCGGTCTGCTGTCGGTGAAGGGCTCTCCCGAGGCGCTGCTGGAGCGGTGCACCGGGTGCGCCGGCGAGGCGATGAGCGCCCGCACCCGTAGGCGCCTGCTGGACCGGGCCGCGACGCTGGCCGGTCAGGGCCGACGCATCCTTGCCGTCGCCGAACGCGGCGGCGTCGACACCGGCGGCGGTGAACTGGTCGAGACCGACATCGCCGGGTTGACGTTCCTGGGCTTCCTCGTGCTCGCCGACCCACCGCGGATCGGTGCCGCACCCGCGCTGGCTCGGCTGCGGCGGGCCGGCGTGCAGACCGTGATGATGACCGGTGACCACCCGCAGACCGCGGCCACGATCGCCGCGGACCTCGGAATCCTGAACAGCCATCGGGTGATCACCGGGCCGGACCTCGACGCGATGTCCGACGAGGAACTCGACGGCGCCCTGCGGCAGGTGGCCGTGATCGCCCGCGGTACCCCGGCCCACAAGGTGCGGGTGGTGGAGGCGTTCCGGCGGATCGGGGCCACGGTCGCGATGACCGGCGACGGCGCGAATGACGCGCCCGCGATCCGCATGGCCGACGTCGGCATCGCCGTCGGCGCGCATGCCTCGCCGGCGGCCCGGGCCGCCGCGGACCTGGTGATCAGCGACGGCCGGCTGGAGACCGTGGTCGAGGCGCTGGTCGAGGGCCGTGGCATGTGGGGCAGTGTCCGCGCGGGCCTGGCGATCCTGCTCGGTGGGAATCTCGGCGAGATCGCGTTCACCGTGATCGGCGCGCTGCTGACCGGTTCAGCCCCGCTGACGGCCCGTCAGATGTTGTTGGTGAACCTGCTGACCGACCTGGCACCGGCGGTCTCGGTCGCGATGCGCCCTGTGGAGGCCGACGCCGAAACCCTGCTACGCGAAGGTCCCGAGGCCTCGTTGGGCAGCGCGTTGAACCGTCAGATCATGCTGCGGGCCGCCACTACCACGGCCGCGGCCACCGGGGCCTGGATCACAGCGAGTCTGACCGGGCGACCTGCCCGGGCCCGCACCGTGGCCCTGGTCGCGCTGGTGGGCGCGCAGCTCGGCCAGACCGTCGCGGAGGGCGGACGCAGCCGTCCGGTGCTGGCCGCGACCGCGGTGTCCGCCGCGATCCTGATCGGGATCGTGCAGACCCCCGGCGTCTCCTGGTTCTTCGGCTGCACGCCGCTGGGCCCGGTGGGTTGGAGCACCGCGCTGTCCTGGGCCACCGGAACCACGCTGACCACCGCGGGGGCGACCCGGTTGGTGCGCGCGCTGCCGCACCAACGCCAAGCGCTCCGCGCCGCTGCCTGAGCCTGCCGTCCAACACTAGGAGGACACGAGATGCCGACCGCAACCAAAGCCACCCACAACACCGACGAGCCGACCGAGGAGGAATCGCAACTGAGCCCTCCCGAGGTCATAGAGAAGCACACGAAGGGACTGCATCTGCCGCTGCTCGGACGCGTGCCCCTGGCCCGCGACCAGGTCGCGTTCTGCGCCGGTCTCGGGATGCTGGCAGTGATCGGGGTCATCGAGTGGCCTGTGGTCGCCGTGATCGGGCTCGGCCACGCGCTGACTCGTAAGCACCACGACGGCACGCTCCGCGAACTGGGCGAGGCCCTGGAGTCGGCCTGACTCGACGTCAGATCTCGCTGGGTCCGGTTACGGAGCTCGGCACGAAGATCACGGATTGGCAACTTTTCGTCGGCATTGCCAGGTTCTGACGGTCAGTCACCCTCGCCATCCGGAATTTGATCTTCTTGACCGACATCTCGCCCGCGCTCGGTGTCGCCGGCCGGTGTCGGCGGAAAACAATTGTCCGTGATCCGGAGTCGACCGCTGATCGCCCGCCCGCTGGCCGGGGCCGGCGCGGTGGCGCTGGCGTCCGCCAACTTCGTCGCCCTGCCGCCGGCGGTCCTGGCGAACGCCGCTGCGGTCGCCGTCCCCGGCGCCCGGGTACCCGACACCGCCGCCGGTCACCGGACGGCGCCGGACGGGCTCGTCGTCCGCGACCCCCACACCGGCCCGACGATCCCCGCCCGCACCGACCACCCGACGGTGATGTCGGAGCAGCGCCGCCTGATCGTGTTCGGCGACTCCGTCGCCAACCGGAAGCACTGCCAGTGCGAGAGCTTCGTGAACCGCTACGCGAAGCTGGTCAGCGACCGCGCCGAGGTGCACGTCGACAACCTGGCCGGCGACGGTCAGACCACTGCCGCGGTGCGCGCGGTCCTCGCCGCGCCGGCGACCCAGGACCTGGTCCGAAGGGCCGACACCGTCGTGATCGTGGCCGGGGCCAACGACTACCGGCGGGCTTTCCAGCAGGTCGGGCACGGCCGCTGGGGCGTGGCGGCCTACCGCGCCGTGGCCCGTCGGGTCCAGGGCAACCTGGTCGCCGCGATCCACACCGTCACCCGGCTGAACCCGCACGCGCGGGTGCTGACCTTCGGCTATTGGAACGCCTTCAAGGCCGGCGCCGTGGCCCGCGCCGCGTACACCGCGCGACAGCGCAAAGCCGCGGCCGCTGCCACCACCTCGGCCAACGACGCGATCCGGGCGGCCGCACAGGCCACCGCGAGCGACTTCCTGTCCACGCGGCGGGCCTTCGCGGCCGCCGGGACGATCACCCATCTGCTGGCCGCCGACGGCGACCACCCCAGCCCGGCGGGCAACACCGTGCTGGCGCAGACGCTGGCCGACGCGATCTGGGTGAAGTGAGCGTAGGTTCGGGCCCGTGATTGATCTGAGCAAGTACACGGAACTCGTGGGCCGCGACAAGGGCCAGGCCATCGTCTCGACCACCCGGGCCGACGGGTCGGTGCAGTGCTCGCTGGTCAACTCCGGGGTGCTGAACCACCCGATCACCGGCGAGCCCGTGGTCGGCTACGTCGCCATCGGTGGCACGCGCAAGCTGGCCAATCTCCGGTTGCGCCCGCAGAGCACGATCGCGGTCCACGTGGGCTGGGAGTGGTGCGCCGTCGAGGGCCAGGCCGAGCTGATCGGCCCGGACGACCCGTGCCCCGGCATCGACGCCGAACGCCTGCGCGTGCTGCTGCGCGAGGTGTTCGCGTCCTGCGGCGGAACCCACGACGACTGGGACGCCTACGACGCCGCGATGCGCGAGGAGCGCCGCACCGCCGTGCTGATCCGACCCGATCGGGCCTACCCGGCCTCCGGGCGCCGCTGACACACCGGTGCTGATCGACCTGTCGCATCCCGTCACGGACGGGATGCCGGTGTGGCCCGGCGACCCCACCGTCCGCCTGCGCCCGGCCGCACGGATCCCCACCGCCGGTTACAACCTGCTCGCCCTGGAACTCGGCTCGCAGAGCGGCACCCACGTGGACGCGCCGTTCCACGTCGGCGACGACCTGCCCCGCCTCGACGAGCTACCGCTGGACCGGTTCGTCGGTCCGGCGGTGGTCGCCGACCTGCGGCACCTGGCCGCGGGCGCCGCGATCGAGACCGCGGACCTGGACCCGGTTCGGCGGCAGCTGCGGCCCGGGGCGGTGCTGCTGCTCTGCACCGGGTGGTCGCGGCACTGGGGCACCGCCGAGTACGCCAATCACCCGTGGCTCAGCCCGGCCGCCGCACAGCTGGTGCTGGACGCCGGGGTGCGCACCATCGGCATCGATGCGCCCAGCGTCGACGCCTCGATCGCCGGCCCGCCCGATCTGCCCACACATCGACTGCTGGCGCAGCGGCACGCGGTGATCGCCGAGAACCTCACGAATCTCGACGCCCTGCCGGCCCAGGACAGCGTCCCGGGGACGATCACGGTCTGGCTGATGCCGCTGGCGCTGGCCGGCGCCGACGGCGCCCCGGTGCGCGCGGTGGCCCAGGTGCGCGAACCCGGCTGACCGGTCCCGCATGTCGGACCGGCTTCCCGACCTGGCCGCGGCCAGACTCGGGTGGATGGACTTGAGCACGAACCGACCCGGGGCCGTCGCCCAGAGCGCGGCCCGCGCGCTCGTGCGCGCCCGCCCGGTCCCCACGTTGCTGGCCCGCCTGTGCAGCCGGACCACCCCGGACGCCGGGTTGCGAGAGGCCGCCGAGGCCGAACGTCGCACGGCGATCACGTTGGATCGACTCGGCGCGGCCTGGCGCGTGCTGCACTCGGTGCCGCTCGGACCGGACCGACCGCCGATCAGCCACCTGGTGATCGGGCCCGCCGGGGTGTTCACCGTGCTGCCGAGCCTGCACCGAGTGTGGCGCCGCCAGCTGAATCCGGAGCGGGTCACGGTGCGGGTGCTGGGCGAGGACGTGCTCGTCGACGGGATCGCGAAGCCCTACGTCCCGCAGGCCCGGACGCAGGCCTGGCAGGCGGCCCGGGTGCTGTCCGCGGCGGCCGGCGAGCCGGTCCACGTCCGTCCGCTGGTGGTGATCGTCGGCCCGGAGGACCTCACGTTCCACACTGCGCCGGACCGTGTCGAGGTGCTCGGCCGGCGGCATCTGCCGCGCCGTTTGCGGGAATTCCCGATCAGATATTCACCCGATCGGGTTAATGCAGTGCACGAAATCGCTCGCCGAGCCGATCTCTGGGTCGATTTCGGCGAGAACGAGAATGACGGTGTCGGACCGGGCGAACCCGGTCCGACACCGTCGCGTACTGCTTGGGTCAGGCCTGCGGGATGAACAGGTCGACGCGAGTGACCTCGTCCTTGTTCACGAACGCCGGGATGATGCCCTCGCGGTTGAAGACCTTGTAGTAGACGTGGTCGTCACGCTTGAAACGGGCCTGGATGATGACGTTCTGCGCCGAAGTGGTGCGCAGGCCGAAGCCGATGTTGTAGCCACCGGTCAGGACCTTCGCCCAGTCGGTGCACTCGTCGAACGAGCCGGCCAGGTCGTCCTCA
>DATASX010000056.1 GCA_036269075.1 Sporichthyaceae bacterium | reverse complement strand
GTGGAGCTGAGGGGATTCGAACCCCTGACCCCTTCCATGCCATGGAAGTGCGCTACCAACTGCGCTACAGCCCCGAGCACTGCCTGGTGGGGCGGTGCGGTTGGTCAGGTTAGCAGGCTTCGCAGGCTCAGCGTGCCGCGCCGTCCGAGTGGACCCAGTCGTCGCTGGCGTGCGGCAGACGCAGCGCCTTCCAGGCCGCGCCGGCCGCGCCGGCGAGCGCGAGGATGCCGATCGCGGAGCGGACGAGACACCGTTTTGACGACCCACTCACGAGCTGCGACCCCTCTCTGATCTCTATGACAGGATGCCACGAGCAAGGAGTGTGCAGACCGAGAGGTGCTCGTGGCCGAGAAGCTGTTCGCCGTCATTCACACGAACATGGGCGACATCACGGTGCAGCTCTTTGCCGATCACGCCCCCGCGACGGTCAAGAACTTCATCGCCCTCGCGACCGGTGAGAAGGAGTGGACCGACCCGCGTACCCGGCTTCCCTCGAACGAGCCGCTGTTCTCCGGGACGATCTTCCACCGCGTGATCGCGGGCTTCATGATCCAGGGCGGCGACCCGCTGGGCACCGGCACCGGCGGCCCGGGCTACAAGTTCAAGGACGAGTTCCACTCCGAGCTGATCTTCGACCGGAAGTACCTGCTCGCGATGGCCAACGCCGGTCCGGGCACGAACGGCTCGCAGTTCTTCATCACCGTCGTCCCGACGCCGTGGCTGACGATGAAGCACACGATCTTCGGCGAGGTTGCCGATGCCGACAGTCAGGATGTCGTCGAGGCGATCGCGAACGTCCGCACCGGTCCGCGCGACCGTCCGGTGCAGGACATCGTGATCAAGAGCATCGACATCGAGACCCGTCAGTTCTAGTTCGGTAGGGGATGTCCCATCCTGCGGGCGGCCCGCCGCCCACTTGCTACCGCCACCCGGACCGGGAGTCCTACGTCCGGTGCGGGCGCTGCGGCCGGTACATCTGCCCGGACGACATGGTGTCGGCCTCGGTCGGTTTCCAGTGCCATGAGTGCGTCCGGGCCGGCAACAAGGGCGTCCGGACCCCGCGGACCCTGGCCGGTGGTGCGGTCCGGCTGCATACCGGGTTCGTCACCACCGCGCTGGTCGCGATCAACGTCGCGGTGTTCTTCGCCGTGCAGGTCCGGCCGAGCCTGCTGGCGCACCTGTGGCTGTCCGCGTTCGCCGCCGACGGGCACGGCGTCGCGCAGGGCGGCTGGTACCGGCTGTTCACGGGGGCGTTCCTGCACCAGGAGACCTTCCACATCGCGATGAACATGTTCGTGCTGTGGATGTTCGGCCGCCCGTTGGAGGCGCAACTCGGTCGGTCCCGCTACCTGACCACGTACCTGATCTGTGCACTGGGCGGCTCGACCGCGTCGTACATGTTCAACGAACCGGCGGGGGCGTCGCTCGGTGCCTCCGGCGCGGTGTTCGGCCTGATCGGGACGCTGTTGGTGGTCGAGCGCCGGTTCGGTTCGAACACCGGGACGGTGCTGATCTACCTGGCGATCCTGTTGGTCCCCGGGATGTTGATCTCGAACATCGACTGGCACGGCCACATCGGCGGGCTGGTCACCGGCTTTGTGCTGGGGGTGCTGTGGGCCTACGCCCCGCGGGCCCAGCGGATGATCTGGCACGTGGCCGGCTCGGTGACGGTGATCGTGGTGCTGTGCGTCCTGGTCGGGGTCCGGACGCACCACCTGAACAACATGCTCCACCAGGCGTGCAGCGGGCTCCCGGACGGCTTCGCCGCGCAGCTGAGCAACGGGCTCTGCGAGTAGCCGAGGTTTTCCACACTGGGGACAACCCATGTGGAGAACTACAGGCGTGTAACTACCAGCCGGGGATCAACGCCACCGGGTAGCGGTGATGAAGCCGGCAGTGATGAACGTGAAGCCGACCAGCAGGTTCCAGTTGCTGATCGCCGGGATCGGGTAGCTGCCGCTGGACAGGTAGTAGACGACGATCCAGACGAGGCCCGCCAGGAAGAGGCCCACCATCGTCGGGGCCACCCACGCGTCGCTCGGTCCGAGCGAGACCGACTTCGGGGTCAACTGCACCGCGGGCTTGTTGTCGTCCTTCTTGCGGATCCGCGACTTCGGCATGGCCTCTCCTGCAGCGCTTCATCAAGTCCCCGGCGACCACCCGGACGAACCGGACACGCGATCCGAATCCAGTTGCCGCCGCGTCCGTTAGCGTATCGGGCGGACCTTCGCGAACCGTTGGGTCCGGGTCATCGGTGCGTCGGGCGGGAGGCGTCGGGGTGAGCGGGACAGCGGGATCGTCGGGCGCCGGGAGGCGCCGGTCGGTCTGGCGGTTCGGCGTCCCGCCGGTGCTGGCCATGGCCGGCCTGCTGTTCGCCATCACCGCCACCACCGCCCGCGGCACCGACCTGCGCTCGGCCGAGAACACCCGCCTGGTCGACCTGATCCATCAGGCCCAGCAGCGCGCCGAGCGGGCCGGGACCACCGGGGCCCGGTTGCGCACCGAGGTCGACCGCCTGTCCGCGTCGGCCTCGGACCCCGAGACCCAGCAGGTCGTCGGCGCCGCCGACGCCCTGGCGCCTGCGGCCGGGCTGACCCCGGTGACCGGCGTGGGCCTGACGATCGCGCTGGACGACGCTCCGCCCGGTGCCCTCGACCGCAGCTATCCCGGACTGCCCCAGCCCGGCCCCGACGACCTGGTCGTGCACCAGCAGGACCTGCAGGCGGTGGTCAACGCGTTGTGGGCCGGCGGGGCGGCGGCGATGCAACTGATGGACCAACGGATCATCTCGACCAGCGCGGTGCGATGCGTGGGAAACGTGCTGATCCTGCAGGACCGGGTGTATTCCCCGCCATACTCGGTCACCGCCGTCGGCGACATGTCGAGAATGTCTGCGGCGCTCAAAGCGTCTCCGGCGATTTCCAACTACCTGGAGTACGTGGCAGCTTATGGTCTTGGGTATCGGTTGACTCCGCATGCCCGAGTCACCGTTCCGGCGTATTCCGGATCGCTCGACCTGCGGTTCGCTGCCGCTGGTCCGGGACCTACGCCGAGCGCCACAGCTCCTCAGTAATACAGCTCTTCAGTAATACAGGGGATACGCAGAACCTGGGGGTAACCGAGATGTCGGCTACTGATTTCAGACGGCTCGGTGCTGCATGACGTCCACAATCACTCCTGCGGCGCCCATGCGCCCGGCACCTGAGTCGTGGGGACGACGCCTGGCCGGGTACGTCGGCGAGTTGATGATCACGTTCGGCCTGATCATGATGCTGCTGGTGGTCTACCAACTCTGGTGGACCAACATCCAGGCCGACCGCAAGGCCAACCAGATCGACAACGCCTTGAAGCAGGCCTGGTCCTCCGGCGCGGCCATTCCCAACGGCGCGATCGGCATCATGTACATCGAGCGCCTCGGCAAGTCCTTCGAGAAGCCGATCGTCCAAGGAGTGACCTTGGACGACCTCGCCGAGGGCGTCGGCCACTTCACCAACACGGCCGACCCGGGCGGGCTGGGCAACTTCGCCGTCGCCGGCCACCGCGCCACGCACGGCCAGCCGTTCGCGTACCTGAACGAGATGCAGCCGGGCGACAAGGTCTGGGTGGAGACCAAGACCGCGTGGTACCAGTACACGATCGATGCGATGCCGGGCACCGCCGGCAAGGCGTACAAGCTCGTCAGCCCGAACGACGGGGCGGTGCTGGATCCGGTTCCGGAGAACGCCGCGTCGACGCAGAACGGCTACAAGCTGACCAAGAAGGAGCTCACCTTGGTCACCTGCAACCCGCGCTGGGGCTCCAGCACCCGGTTGATCGTCTACGGGCAGCTGACGGAGACCGACCCGAACTCGCCAGGTGCGCCGATGCCCGCCGGCATGTCGTACTTCCAGGGGAGCTGACCGTGTACGCATTTCTCTGGCGGCACCTGCCGGGCAACTTCCCGGCGAAGCTGCTGCTGTCCGCACTGCTGATGCTGCTCGTGCTGTGGCTGCTGTTCCAGCACGTGTTCCCGTGGATCGACCCGCGCCTGCCGTTCAACCAGGTCGCGCCCTCGGGCACCGCCAACGTCGGCCCGTAGCGGCGGCGTCCACCCCGCTCCACTTCTGCTGCCTGTCCCACCCTTCCGGAGACCCGGATAAGTGGGACAGGCAGCACATGTTGCGTCTTAGGCTGTCACGGTGACCCGCATCCTCGTCGTGGACAACTACGACAGCTTCGTGTTCAACCTGGTGCAGTACCTCCAGCAGCTCGGCGCCGACTGCGACGTCCACCGCAACGACACCGTGCCCGCCGCGGCGGCCGCCGACTACGACGGCGTGCTGCTCTCGCCCGGCCCGGGCACCCCGGAGTCTGCCGGTGTCTGCGTCGAGATGGTCGGCGCCGCCGCCGCGAGCGCGGTACCGCTGTTCGGCGTCTGCCTGGGCCTGCAGTCGATCGCCGTGGCATACGGCGCAACCGTCGGCCGCGCCCCGGAGTTGCTGCACGGCAAGACCAGCCTGGTGCAGCACGCCGGGGTCGGGGTGCTGGCCGGTCTGCCGCAGCCGTTCACCGCGACCCGCTACCACTCGCTGGCCGTCGACCCGGCCACCGTGCCGGCGCAGCTCGAGGTGACCGCGCGCACCGAGTCGGGCGTGATCATGGCGCTGCGCCACCGCGAGTTCGACGTCGAGGGCGTGCAGTTCCACCCGGAGTCCGTGCTCACCGAGGGCGGGCACCGGATGCTCGCCAACTGGCTGCTGCGCTGCGGCCACGCCGACGCGGTCGAACGCTCGGCCGGGCTCGCGCCCGTCGTCGGGGTGGCCGGCTAGGGGAGCCGAGGCTGGGTGGGTGGGGTCGCCACCGGCTTCGGCGCCGTCTGCGGTTGCTGGGCCTGCCCCGGACACACCAAGCCATTGCACGCCGGGGCCGTCGGCGTCGTCGCAGGCGGGGTCGGGTTTGTCGCAGGCGGCCCGGGCGCCTGACTGGGCTGCGCGGCGGCGACGATGATCGACACATTCGAACCGGCCGGCAGCTTCTCCCCGGCGGCCGGGACCTGTCGCAGCACGTTGCCGGGCGGGACCTTGTCCGAGATCTCCTGGCTTGGCTGCGGCACGTTGAACCCGGCCTGGGTGAGGATCGCGTACGCCTGCGCGTAGGGCTGGCCGACCACGTTCGGTACCTCGACCAGTGCGACGCCGGTGGACACCGTCAGGTTCACCGTCGTGCCCGGCTTGACCTGCTTGTTGTAGGCCGGGTCGCTGGACAACACCTCGCCCTTGGGGCGGTCGGAGGCCATGTTCGTGATCTTGCCGACCACCAGCCGAGCGTTCGTGACCGCGGTTTTGGCCTGATCGATCGGCAGGCCCACCACTTCCGGAACGACGGACTTCGCCTCGCCCTGCGAAATCACCAGGTTGATCTTGGTGCCCTTGCCGACGCTCGCCCGCGCCGCCGGGTCCTGGGAGATCACCAGCCCGGAGGTGACGTCCAACGAGTTCTGGTAGCTGACCACCGGATCTAGGTTGGCCGCCTTCAGCGCGTTCTCCGCGTCGGTCTCCTTCAGCCCGGCCACGGCGGGCACCTCGACGCGATTCACGCTCGAGCCGCCGAAAACGGCCTTGGAGACGAACACCCCCAGCAGCACCACGGCGATCACACCGATCAGCAGCGCGGCGCGGCCCACCCACTTGCGGCGCGACTCGTCCGCGCCGTCCGCCACGGGCATCCGCGCGGTCGGCGAACCGCCGCCGCCGCGGATCTCGGTCGGCGCCTCGAACATCACCGTCGGCGCGAGCACCGGCTTGCCGTCCAGGGCCCGCTCGACGTCGTCGCGCATCTCGGCGGCGGACTGGTAGCGGTTGTCCGCGTTCTTCGCCAGCGCCTTGAGCACGATCGCGTCCATCGCCGGGGTGACGGCGGCGTCCACCTGCGACGGCGGCTTCGGGCTCTCCCGGACGTGCTGGTAGGCCACGGCCACGGGGGAGTCGCCGACGAACGGCGGGACACCGGTCAGCAGCTCGTAGAGCAGGCAGCCGGTCGAGTAGAGGTCTGAGCGGGCGTCGGTCTTCTCACCCTTGGCCTGCTCCGGCGACAGGTACTGGGCGGTGCCGATCACCGCGGCGGTGGAGGTCATCGTCGAGCTGGTGTCGGACACGGCGCGGGCGATGCCGAAGTCCATCACCTTGACCGTGCCGGCCCGGGTCAGCATCACGTTCCCGGGCTTGATGTCGCGGTGCACGATGCCGTTCTGGTGGCTGTACTCCAGCGCGGACAGGGTGCCGGCGGCGATCTCCATCGCCCGTTCCGGCAGCAGCTTGCGGCCGGAGTTCAGCAGCTCGCGCAGTGTCTGCCCGTCGACGTACTCCATGACTATGTACGGCACCGGGACACCGTCGGCGTAGTCCTCGCCGGTGTCGTAGACCGAGACGATCGCCGGATGGCTCAACGAGGCCGCGGACTGGGCCTCGCGCCGGAAGCGCGCCTGGAAGTTGGAGTCCAACGCGAGGTCGGATCGCAGTGTCTTCACCGCGACCGTCCGGCCCAGGCGCACGTCGCGGCCCAGGCGGACCTCGGCCATGCCACCACGGCCCAGCACCTCGCTCAGCTCGTAGCGCTCCCCCAGGAGCCGAGCCTGCTCCGTCACCTCGCGTTCCTTCCCGTCGCGGCCGACGCCAGTGCCGGCGCCGTCCCGCTGCTGGTGGACACCACGGTCACCGTCACCGGACTGCCCACTGGCACCTGCCCCCGCGGCGACACGTCGGTCACCGTACCTGGGGACCCACCGGTCGCGACGTCCCGTCGGCGTACTTGGAGGCCGAGTTGTTGCAAACCATGCGCCACCTCGGCGTAGGCCTTCCCCTGCCATGAGCTCAGCGCCACCTCGACCCGCTGCGGGCCGGCGGAGACGAGTATCGAGACTGCCGAATGGGAATTGGCCCGGGTACCGCCGGCCGGGGTCTGCTTCAGCACCACACCGGCGGGGACGGCTTCATCGACCTTGCGGTCGACCTTGATCGTGAAGCCCACCGCGGTGAGCTCGCGGGTGGCGTCGTGCTCGGCGCTGCCCTCGACGGCCGGCACCACCGCGGTGCTCGGGTCCTTGTCGGTCAGCCAAAGTGCGCCGATCCCGATCACGACCACACCGGCGGCCGTGCCCAGGGCGAGTGTGCGGCGGCGATTGGACCGCGGGGGCCGTCCGTGGCCCGTCGCGACCGGCGCGCGGTGGCGGCCGGCGCGTTCGGCCGGCGCCGCCTCGCTCAGCAGGGGAATCTCCAGTCCCGGTTCGGTGGCGACCTCGGTGCTCGGCGCCGATCGCGGGGTCGGGACCGGAACGGCGCGCGGGTCCGGGGTGCGCGTCGCGTTCGGTGTCGCGCGCCGGTGCCCGCCGGAGCGCGACCGGGAGGCGGCCCGGCGCACCGTCGCGGTGTCGGCCTGCTCGCCGAGCGAACGGGCCACCGCCTCCGGGGTGGGCTCGCCGGCGGCCAGTTCGATGCGCAGCGCCAACAGCCGGTGGGCCAGTTGCTCGGCGGTGGCCGGGCGGGCCTCGGGCTCCTTGGCCAGGGTCGCGTCGAGCACCTCGACGATCGCCGGGTGCAGGCCGGGGATCGGCGGGATCGTGGAGTTCAGGTGTTCCATCGCCACGGCCAGTGGGTTGTCGCCGATGAAGGGCCGGTGGCCGGCCAGGCACTCGTAGAGCACCACGCCGAGGGCGTAGATGTCGCTGGCCGGCGCCGCCACGCCACGTCCGTTGACCAGTTCCGGGGCCAGGTAGTGGGCCGTGCCCATGACGGTGCCGGTCCGGGTCAGCGGCAAGGTGTCGCCGGCCCGGGAGATGCCGAAGTCGGTGACCTTCACCGTCCAGCTCGGGGTGATCAGCAGGTTCGCCGGCTTCACGTCGCGGTGCACCACGCCGGTGACGTGCGCGGCGTTCAGGGCCCGGGCGGCCTGGGCAACGAGGTCCAGGCACCGGTCGCGCTCCAGTGCCCCGTCGCGCTCGATGATTTGCGACAGTGGCTGCCCGGGCACCAATTCCATGACGATGAACGGGACGACCGTGCGCGACATCGTGGCCTGGCCGAAGTCGTAGACCGCGGCGATGCCGGTGTGCACCAGCGCCGCGGTGTTGCGGGCCTCGTTGCGGAACCGCTCCAGGAACACCTGCTCGTCGGCGTACTCCGGCCGCAGCACCTTGACGGCCACCGGCCGGCCGAGCACCTCGTCGAACCCGCGCCAAACTTCGCCCATGCCGCCGCGGGCGATCCGCTCGACGAGCCGGTAGCGACCGCCGAGCACGGGCATCCGTGGATCGACCGGTGGGCGAGGTTGCTCGGTCGGCGCCGTCACTTCCCCAGCACCGCCGCCATGACGGCCCGGGCGATCGGGGCGGCCAACAGGTTGCCGCTGATCTCCTGCTGCGTCGGGCTGCCGCCGTTCTCCAGCACGACCGCGACGGCCACCGCCGGATTGTCGGCCGGGGCGAACGACACGAACCAGGCATCCGGATTCGCCCCGCCGCCGACCTGGGCGGTGCCGGTCTTCCCGGCCACCTTGACCCCGGAGATCTGGGCGTTGGTGCCGGTGCCGTTGTCGACGACGCCGATCATGATGCTGGTGAGTTCGGCGGCGACCTGCGGCGTGATCGCGCGCGAGAGCATCTGCGGATCGGTGCGGCTGAGCACCTCGAGGTCGCGCGAGCGCAGTTGGTCGACCAGGTACGGAGTCATCAACGTGCCCTGGTTGGCGATCGCCGCGGCGATCATCGCCATCTGCAGCGGGGTCGCCCGGGTGTTGTACTGGCCGATCGCCGACTGCGCCGTCTCAGGCTGGTTCAGGTCGCGCGGGAACACGCTGGACGCCACCGGCATCGGCACGTTCAGCCGGGTGTCGAACCCGAAAGCGTCGGCCTGCTTGCGGATCGCCGCGTCGCCGAGCTTCATCCCGATCGCGCCGAACGTGGTGTTGCACGACCGTTGCAGTGCCTGGGTGATCGTGGTCTGGTCGCTGCCCGGGGTGCAGGTGCCCTTGAAGTCGTTGGGCAGGCTGATCGAAGTCTGGGGCAGCGGCAGCTTGGCCGGACCCGGCACCGGCGAGGTCGGCGTGTACTGCCCGGAGCTCAACGCGGCCGCGGCGGTGACCAACTTGAACGTCGAACCGGGCGGGTAGGTCTGGCTCAGCGCTCGGTTCAGCAGCGGGGTGCTCGGGTCGTTGGTCAGGCTGTCCCAGGCCTTGGTCTCCGCGCCGCCGTCGTGGGCGGCGAGCAGGTTCGGGTCGTAGGACGGCGAGGAGACCATCGCCAGGATCCGCCCGGTGGACGGCTCGATCGCGACCACTGCGCCCTTGCGCCCGGCCAGGCCCTTGTACGCGGCCTGCTGCGCGGCGGCGTTCAAGGTCAGCAGGACATCGCCGCCGGCCACCGCGTTCTGCGTCAGCAGTTCGACGATCCGTTTGACGAACAGGCGGTCGTCGGTGCCGGCCAGGATGCTGTTCTCGTAGCGCTCGACGTCCGACGACCCGTAGATGTGCGAGTAGTAGCCGGTGGCGAACGCGTACAGCTCCGGCTGCAGGTACACCCGCAGGTACTTGAGGCTGTCGTTGGTGGCCTTCGAGATCGCGATCGGGTCGTTGCCGACGACGATCGCCCCGCGCTGCCGGCTGTACTCCTCCAGCAGGACCCGGATGTTCCGCGGGTCGGTCCGGTAGTCGTCGGCCTTGTAGACCTGCAGATAGTTCAGGTTCAGCAGCAGCAGCACGAGCAGCACCGCGCACGCGCCGGCGACGCGACGTAGGGGCCGATTCATCCCTGCCACCCGAGACGCACCGAGGGCGCGACGAAGGAGTGCTCGAGGCGCGGTGAGGAGGCGTTCGGGCACTGCCAGCCGAGACGCACCGAGGGCGCGACGAAGGAGCACCCGCAGGGAGTCCAGGCGGCCATCAGCGGAGCACCATTGTTTCTGCCTCCGTGGTGGCGGTGAGGATCGGCGCCGGGCGGCGTGCGGTGTCGCTGACCCGTAAGAGCAACGCGAGTAACGCCCAGTTGGCGACCAGCGACGATCCGCCGTAGGACAGGAACGGGGTGGTCAGGCCGGTCAGCGGGATCAGGCGGGTCACGCCGCCGACGATCACGAAGACTTGCAGCGCCAGGATCGTGGCCAGCCCGGCGGTCAGCAGCTTGCCGAACGAGTCGCGGGCGGCCAGGGCCGTGCGCAGGCCGCGCTGCACCATGATCGCGTAGATCAGCAGGATCGCCATGACGCCGGTCAGACCGAGCTCCTCGCCCGCGGTGGCCATGATGAAGTCGGTCTTGGCGTAGGGCACGATGCTCGGCCGACCGTGGCCCAGGCCGGTGCCGAGCACGCCGCCGGTCGCGAACCCGAACAGCGACTGGACCAGTTGGTAGGACTTGTTCGACGGGTTCTGGCCGGCGAAGGCGTGCAGCCAGATGTCGACCCGGCTGTGGACGTGGGCGATCGTGCTGTAGGCCAAGTACCCGCCGGCGGCGAACATCGCGACGCCGAACAACAGCCACGACGTCCGCTCGGTCGCGACGTAGAGCAGCAGCACGAAGACGCCGAAGAACAGGAACGACATCCCGACGTCGCGCTCGGCCATCAGGATCGCGACGCTGGCCAGCCAGGCGGTGATGATCGGGCCGAGGTCGCGGCCCCGGGGCAGGTCGATCCCCAGCACGCGGCGGCTGGCCAGCGCCAGCACGTCGCGCTTGACGACCAGGTACCCGGCCCAGAACACGATCAGCAGCAGCTTGGCGAACTCACCGGGCTGGATCGAGAAGCCGGACATCCGCACCCAGATCTGCGCCCCGTTCACCTGCGAGTACCGGGCCGGCAGCACCGCGGGCAGCGCGAGCAGCACCAGGCCGACGGCGCCGGCGGTGTAGGTGTAGCGCTGCAGCGTGCGGTGGTCGCGCAGCACGCCGAGCACCGCGACGAACAGGGCGATCCCGATCGCGGTCCAGATCAGTTGGACGCCGGCGTCGCCGCGCGGGGTCCAGTCGCCGATGGTGCGCGCGGCGTTCTTGTTGTCGAAGTCCAGCCGGTAGATCAGCGCGAGCCCGAGCCCGTTGAGGGTCACCGCGCAGGGCAGTAGTACCGGGTCGGCGTAGCGGGCGAAGCGCCGCACCGCGACGTGCGCGGCCGCGACCAGCACCGCAAGGAACAGGCCGTAGCCGGCCAACCCGTCGGGCCAGCGCCCGGCGGCCCCGTAGCCGGCGTCGGCGTACGCCGCGACCGCGATGCCCCAGGCGAACAGCAGCATCGACAACTCGGCCCCCCGGCGGGCCGGCAGGCCGGGTGCGGGTACCAGCGCCAAGGCGGACGCCGTCGCGGCAGCGCTCATCTGTGGGAAATCCCGCTCACGGTGCGCAGCCCCCCGGCAGCGGGGTGGGTGCGGTCGTCGGCGCCAGGCCCGGGGTGGTGGTCTCGTCCGGGGTCGGGGTGGCGGTGGGTCGCGACGTGGGGGCCTCGCCGTGCTCCGGGCGCTCGGTGCGCTCCGGTTTCGCGGTGGCCGTCGGTTCCGCTGTCGGCGCCGCGGAGGCCTCGGCACGTTCCATCCGGCAATCGGTGATTGCTTGCTGCAGATGTGAGACCACGCCCCGCGCGGCGGTCAGATCGTCGGCGTAGATCGTGTCGCGGACCCGGTCCCGGTCCAACGCGGGCAGGTCGGTCAGCGCGATGTCGGAGCGTTCGTAGGTGCGCGACAACGACATGCCAAGCACGTGCTGGTGCAGCCCCTTGAAGATCGCCACCTGACCGTTCGAAGCCCCCACGTAGTACTGCCCCTGGGACCAGGCGTACCCAACCCACCCGGCGATCACCACTGCCAGGGCCACCCCGGCGATCAACGCGCGCAGCCACCAGCCGGTCAACCGGCTGCCGCGGCTCTCCGCGATCAGGTTGGCCTGCGCGTTGGCCAACCCGGTCAGGTCGATCTCGGACGTCGAACTCGTCGAGGCGGGCTGATGCTTGCCCGCCGCGGCCCCGACCACGACGGCGTGCCCGGTGGCCGGCTCCCCGGCCTCCACGAGGTCGGCGACGATGCAGGTGATGTTGTCCGGCCCGCCGTTGCGCAACGCCGCCGTGATCAACGTGTCGGCCGCCGTGTCCAGGTCGGTGCCGGTCAAGGCCGCCGCCATGGCATCGTCGGACACCACCCCGGAAAGCCCGTCGCTGCAGACCAGGTAGCGGTCGCCGGGGTGCACCTCGCGCACCGACAGATCCGGTTCCGGATTCGACCGGCCGTCCAGCGCGCGCAGCAGCAGCGACCGCTGCGGGTGGACGGCCGCCTCCTCGGCGGTGATCCGACCCTCGTCCTGCAACTGCTGCACGAAAGTGTGGTCGTGGGTGATCTGCTGCAGTCGGCCGTCGCGCAGCAGATAAGCCCGCGAGTCGCCGACGTGCACGATCCCGACCCGGCGGCCGGACCAGAGCAGCGCGGTGAGCGTGGTGCCCATCCCGTCGAGGTGCGGGTGCTTCTCGACCATGTCGCTGATCGCCTCGTTCGCGGCGTTCACCGCGGCGGCAAGCGTGTCGAGCAGTTCGGTGCTGGGCACGTCGTCGTCGAGACCGGCCAGCGTGGACACCGCTACCGTGCTGGCGACCTCACCGGCCGCGTGGCCGCCCATGCCGTCGGCGACCATCAGCAACGAGGGACCGGCGTATCCCGAGTCCTCGTTCCCCTCCCGGATCAGACCGACGTCCGATCGCGCCACGAAGCGCAGGGCCAGCGTCATCCGCCGGCTACTTCCGCAGCTCGAACGCGGTCTTCCCGATCCGGATCGGCGTGCCGATCGGGACAGGGGTCGGACCCTGGAGCTTCTGCCGGTCCAGGTAGGTGCCGTTGGTCGAGCCGAGGTCCTCCACCAGCCACTCGCCGTTGCTCGGGAACACCCGGGCGTGGCGGTTGGAGGCGTAGTCGTCGTCGAGCACGACGGTGGAGTCCGGCGCGCGACCGAGCGTGATCGCCACGTCGGACAGCGTCACCGAGGTGCCGGTCAGCGCGCCCGCTGTGACGACCAGCTTGGTCGGTGTGGTCCGCCGCCCACGCGGCTGCTTCGGCGGCTTGGTCTGCCGCGCGGCCGGGGCGATCGTCGGTCGCGTCGTCGAGGTCCGGGGGCCGCCCATGTCGGAGCGCATCACCGAGATCGTGGTGAGCACGAACAACCAGAGCACGGCAAGGAAGCCGAGCCGGATGACGGTGATCGTCAGTTCGGACACGGTCGGGGTTACTCCGCCGGTCGCCGGAACACGAGTTTGGTCTCGCCGATTCCGATCGACGCCCCGTCCTCCAGTTCGATCTCACCGACCGGCAGGCCGTCGACGGTCGTGCCGTTGGTCGAGTTGAGGTCCACCAGCACCGCCGGCGGACCGAGTCGGATCTCGGCGTGGCGGCGCGAGACGCCCGCGTCGTCGATGCGCAGATCGACCTGAGTACCGCGGCCCAGAACCGTGACCGGACGGCTCAGCGGGTGCCGGTCGCCGTGGACCTCCAGGTACGGGGCCGGGGCCGGGCGGTCCTTGATCACAGTGGTCTCGGCGTGAGCCGCCGCGCCCGGGTCGACCACTCGCGGCACCGGCACCGGAGCCGGATTCAGCACCAGCGCGGGTGTGGGCGCGGGTATCGGTGCCGGGGTCGGCGTCAGGACCGGTGCGGGAGCGGCGGCCGGTGGCTGCGGTTGCGGTTGCGGTTGCGGTTGCGAAGTCACGACTGCACGCACGCTGGAGACCACGGTGCTGCGCAGGCGATGCACGCCGATGTCGAGGTCCTCGGCGCGAGCGAAAGTCACCGAGACCTCGCCGCGCAGTTGGTAGTTCTGCTCCTTGGCGTGGTCGCGCACCACCTCGGTCAGCTCCTCGCCCAGGCTCTGCGCGTACATCTCCAAGCGGTCGTAGTCGTGCGGGGAAAGTTCGACCACGAAGGAGTTCGGGACCATCGTCGTGCCCTTGCCGACGATCGCGGCCCGGTCGTCCAGCTCCCGCTGCAAGGCGCTGGCGATCTCGACGGGTTGCACGTCGGCCCGGAAAGCCTTGGCGAAGGCGCCGCTCACCATGCCCTCGAGCCGTCGCTCGAAGCGCTGGAGAACTCCCACTTCGACCTCCTGGCGAGCTCCGAGCCTGCTCGGGCGGGCGGCACCCGGGTGGCGGGCACTCACCTGGGCGTGGAACCGATGCTATCCATGCCACCTGAGGGGACCGTGGACCTCGGCGATGCATTCGTAGTGCTTGTGGCAACAGCCCCACCACGCCGGTGCTAGCCTGTCCACCGCTCGCGCGAGTGGCGGAATGGCAGACGCGCTGGATTCAGGTTCCAGTGCCCGCAAGGGCGTGGGGGTTCAACTCCCCCCTCGCGCACGAGAAAAAACGGCCCCTGATCTGCATACGCGGTCAGGGGCTTCTTCGTGCAAGATCATCGGCGCCGCGACGGCGTCGCCTTCCAACCGTTGGGGCGGCTCTTGTGAGCCGCCTGACGCAACCCCCGGGCAAGGTTGAAAGAGCTGAGGCGACAAATCGGGCGCAGGGTGTCCCACCCGTTTCGACTATGCCCAGGGGTTGCTCGGCTGCGCGCTGCGGGTGGTCGTTCGCACATGGGTGCAAATGACGCGAGTCGGATTTGCGAGATCTCGGTCGTGGGCCGACACTGCCGCAGTGAGTGCACGGAAGGCAGTCAGCGCGCGGAAGACCGTGAACACCGTTCTGCGGCGGGTGACCGGGTACGAACTCACCCGGTACACGCCCCCCGGGCCGGCGCCGGAGATCCGGGGGCCGCAGTCGGGGGACCGGTTGGTCACCGACCCGATTTTCCTGATGGCGCCGGTCCGGTCGGGCTCCACTTTGCTGCGGGTGCTGCTCAACGGGCACTCGCGCCTGCATGCCCCGCAGGAGCTGCACCTGCGCCACCTGCAGGTCACCGCCCGCACAGCGGATGCGCGCCGCTCGATGGAGATCCTCGGGCTCAACGTCGCCGACCTCGAACACGTGCTGTGGGACCGGCTGCTGCACCGCGAACTTGTCCGCAGCGGCAAGGACTTCATCGTCGAGAAGACCCCCGGCCACGCCTTGCTGTGGCAGCGGATCGCGACCTGCTGGCCGGACGCCAGATACCTGTTCCTGCTGCGCGACCCGACGGCGATCGCGTACAGCTGGTACGACGCGGACCCGAAGAAGCGCACGTTGGAAGGGTCCGTCGCCAAGACGTTGCGCTACATGCAGGCCGTCGAGGCGGCCCGGCAGACGCTGCCCGGCCACACCGTCCGGTACGAGGAGCTGACGAAGGACCCGGTGGGCGTGCTCAAGGGCGTCTGCGATTACCTGGACATCGACATGGAGCCAGGCCTTGCCGAGTACGGGTTGCCCGCGGACGGGCTGGTGCGCGGGCTCGGCGACTGGCGCAGCAAGGTCCGCTCCGGGCAGGTCCAGGCCCCCCGCGCGTTGCCGGCGGACCTGCTCACCCCGAAGGAGCTCGAGCCGTTCTGCACGGCCTGGGGCTATCCCACACATCCGCGCACCTGAGCACCGGAGAGCGGAACGCCCGGGCCGCGACGCAGGTCGCGACCCGGGCGTGCCGGTGTCCGTGGGCTACGCGGCGGTGTTCTCCAGCACCATCGCGATGCCCTGGCCGCCGCCGATGCACATGGTCACCAGGGCGTGGCGCTTGTTGGTGCGACGCAGCTCGTACAGGGCCTTGACGATCATGATCGTGCCGGTGGCGCCGAGCGGGTGGCCCAGTGCGATGGCGCCACCGTTCGGGTTGGTGCGCTCAGGGTCCAGGCCGAGCAGGTCGGCCACGGCCAACGACTGCACGGCGAAAGCCTCGTTGGACTCGACGATGTCCATGTCGCCCAACGTCAGGCCGGCTCGCCGCAGCGCCTGCGGGACGGCGTCGACCGGGCCGATGCCCATCAGTTCGGGCGCGACACCGGCGTGGCCCCACGAGAGGATCCGCGCCATCGGGGTCAGCCCGCGACGGGCCACCTCGGCGCCGGAGGCGAGCACCACGGCAGCGGCACCGTCGTTGATACCGGAGGAGTTGCCGGCGGTCACCGCACCGTTCGCGCGGAAGACCGGGCGCAGCTTGGCCAGCTTCTCCAGATCGGTCGACGCGTTCGGGTACTCGTCGACGTCGAAGACCCGGATGCCCCGGCGGTCCGGTACCTCGACCGGCGCGATCTGCTCCACGAAGTGACCAGCCGCGATCGCGGCCAGGGCCTTGCGCTGGCTGGCGTAGGCGTACTCGTCCTGCCGCTCGCGCGGGATGTCGTACTTGTCGCCGAGGGCGTCGCACAGCGCGCCCATCGCGCCGTGGCCGAACGGGTCCGCGAGCGTGCCCTGCAGCCAGTCCTGGACGGCGGAATCGCCGAGCTTGCTGCCGTTACGCATGGCCGGCAGGGCGTGCGGGGAGCGGGAGAGCACCTCGGAACCGCCGGCCAGGCTGAGCTCGACCTCGCCGGCAGCGATCAGCCGGGCGGCCTGCACCACGGCCTCGACGCCGGATCCGCACAACCGGTTGACGGTCAGCGCCGGTGCCTCGACCGGCAGGCCGGCGGCCACCGCGACGGTGCGACCCAGGTAGAGGTCGGTCGGCTCGGTCGGGATGACCTGACCGAAGACCGCCTGCTCGACGTCTGCCGCGTCGACGGCGGCGCGCTCGATGGCCGCGCGGGCAGCCACCGAGCCGAGCCGGGTCGGGGACAGCCCGGACAGCGAGCCGCCGAACGAACCGATCGGCGTGCGGGCGCCGGACACGATGAAGATCTCAGAGCTCACGGACTTCCTCCCCAGGTACGGGAACGCGGCTGGATGCCGCCGTCACTTACTCACGAGTAGAGGCTACCCGCCAGTAGGAGTGATGTCCCGACCCGCGGGCCCCGTTCGGCCGGCCGATCGGCCAATAGGGTCCGGGCATGCGGGTTTGCGCGATGGCGGTGGTCCTTCTGCTGGCCGGTTGTGGGTCGGGCGCCGCGGCAGACGGTGGGCCGGTGGCGACTCCCGTCCCGACGGCCTTGGCGCCGGCGAGTGCCACGCCGATGGAGACGGCATCGGCGGCTCCGAGTTCGTCCGCCTCGGCCCCGGCGTCGGCTCGGCCGAGCGCCACGCAGACGCTGCGGTACGAGCTGGACCACGCCAGTTCCTGCGCGGCGTTGGCGGCGAACTTCACCTACATCTCGGTGTCGTCGATCAGCACGTCCGCCGGGCAGACCTACGTCACCTATCAGCCCGCGACGATGCACTGCGGCGGGCCGGACGACTACCAGTACATCGTTCAGTCCGGGGTCCATCACGTCTACGTGGACGACGACGCCGAGGTCGTGCTGATCGACGAGACCGACAATCCCACCGAGGTCGCCTCGACGGCGCGGGACCTGCCGGCGGCGTTCGCCCGCAGCCATCAGCCGATCTTCGCGATCCGGCACAGCAGCACCGGCCAGGCCGGCGCGCTGGTGCAGCGTTTCCACCCCTGACGGCCCTCGGCAAGAATCCGGCACATGACGATCTACGCACTCAACCTGTTCGACCTGGCCGACAACGACGACTACCTGGCCTACTCGCGGCGATCCCCGGAGGCGGTCGGTCGCTACGGCGGGAAGGTCGTCGCGTTGGGGTACCGCGGGGCGGAGATCGCCTCCGGCTCCACCCCGGCGCGGGCCGCGATCGTGCTGGTGGAGTGGCCGGACCTGGCGGCCCTCGACGCCTACCGCTCGGACCCCGAACTGGCCGACCTGCACCCGCTGCGCGAGGGCGGGACGCTGAACTACCTCTGGTGGAGCTTCGACCGCATCGACTCGTTGCGCCCGCTGCTGAAGGACCGGTAGCCGTCAGTCGTCGGTCGGATCGCGCGGGTTCGCTTGCTCAACCGGCGCGGCAGGGTCACTCTCGACAGTGTGGTGACCAACCTTTGCAGCCGGTACCCGCGCAGCGTGATCGTCGTCCGCCTGCTGGTCGTGGCCTGGCTGATCGCCCTGACCGGCTTCCTGCTGGCCACCGGCTACTGGGGCTGGGCGCTGCTGACCATCGGTGGCGCCGTGGCGAACTTCTGGCTGGCCTGTCGGATCTCCGCGGCGAGACGGTGTTAGCTCGCGTTCGGCCTGCACCCTTCCGCTGTAGGTCTTTCCCGGCGTGAGGTCGTGCCCGTAGAGCTGCGAGACCGTCACGAACGTGTAGCCCTCGCGCTTCAGCGCGGCGAGGATCCGCGGGACGGCGGCGACGGTGGTCGGATGGATGTCGTGCATGAGCACGATCGCGCCGGGCCTGGTCCCGGAGACGACCCGCTCGTAGACCGTGTCGGAGTTGCGGTCCTTCCAGTCCTCCGGATCGACCGTCCACAGGATGATCGGCCAGTCGCGCTGGGCGAGGATCTGGCGCACGTGTTGGTTGAGGTCCCCGTAGGGCGGGCGCATCAACTCCGGGCGGATCCCGGTCGCGTCCTCGACGACGTCCGCGGTGCGGGTGATCTGGCTGCGCAAGTCGTCGTCACTGAGCGTCCTCAGGTCCGGATGCGACCAGGAGTGGTCGCCGATCTCGTCGCCGGCCGCGGCGATCTGCTTCAGCGCCTCCGGCCGCTGCGTCGCCATCTCGCCCACGACGAAGAACGTCGCGTGCGCGCCCGCGGCCTTCAGCATGTTCAGCAACGTCGGGATCTGCGTACCCGGACCGTCGTCGAAGGTCAGCGCGACGCACTTGGCGACCGAACAGTCGATCGCGCGCGGGGCGCCCGACGGGGCCGCGCCCGCTCCGGCGCCGGCGAGCAGCACTGCGGCCACGGCGGCGGAGACCACGCCGCCCGTGGCGATTCGCTTGCGTGCACGCAAGTTCGGCTCCCTATCGTCGGTCGCAAATCGACGATAATTCACCTTTTGGTCTCAGTCGAGCGTTGCTGCCTCGCGAACGATCTCGGCACCGCCGAAGGCGATGTGGCCGGGCAGGTGCCGGGCCAGCGGCGAAGGCGGCGGCCAGTACCAGGCGGCGGCCGCTTCGGTGCGTCCGCCGACGGTGACATCCAGGTGGCAGGCCTGCCCGTAGGACAGGCTGACCCGGCTCGTCGTCGACTCGGTGAGGAACTCCTGCCGGACGTCCTCCGGCGGGAAGTACACGATCCCGTTGACCTGCAGGGTGCGGCACGAGGCCGCGAGCACCTGGCCTGCCCATACCGCCTGGACCACGGGTCGGGGGTTGCCACGATCCGCGATCCGGCTGGGCGCGACGTACTCGATCGTCGTCATGGCCCACCTTCCACGTTCACAAGATCCAGCCGGAGCCAACATATTCGGGGTTGGTTACCGCCCTGTGCCGATCCGGTGAACAGGTCACCGGCCCGTTCCCGCAGGTTCGGAAACGGTGGCTCAGGCGGCGGTGGTAAGAGAAAGGTAACCGTACGTCACTGAATGTCGCTCTGCGCTGATGACACGCCGTTCACGTTTTGCGGGTGCCTCGGGGACGGGCTTTTGCTCAAGGTGTACGAAGTCGTACTCTTCGGCCATGGCCGAACCCACGACCGCGCCGGGCCTGGCCCCGGCGGCGCGCAAACGCTGGCGCCCACGCCGACCGCGTCGGCGGACGTTGCTCGTCAGCGGCGCCGCCCTGGTGCTGATCGGCCTACCGGTGGCGGATGTGACGTCGCGTCAGGTCGTGCAGCGGCTGACCGCCGATCGCATGCAGGACCAGTTGCACACCGCCGCCCGGCCCAGCGTGCACCTGGATGGGACGCCGTTCCTCACCCAGTTGCTCTCCGGCCGGCTCTCGCGCCTCCGGGTGGACGTGGTGGGCGCAACCGCCTGCAAGGTGCGGATCACGCACGTCGACGCAGTGCTCACCGGGGTGCGGCGCAAGTCCGGGGGAGTGGCGGTCTCGTCGGTCTCCGGCGACGGCCTCCTCAGCTACGACGACCTGAGCGCGGCGGTCGCCCCCCTGCGGATCGCCGCCGGCGAGCCCGGGCAGGTCACGGTCAGCGGGGGGTTGGGCCCGTTCGGCTTCACCGCCGCCGCGGCACCGCGCATCGAGGGCAGCACGTTGGTCGTCTCGCCGGTCTCGGCCTCGACCACCACCGGCTTCGGGTCGTCCAGCACCGACCTGAGTGGGCTCCCGCCCATGCGCATCCAGCTGCGGCAGATCCCCGACGGCCTCGCGGTGAGCCTGGACCCGCGGCCGGACGGGTTGGCCTTCACCTTCGCCGGCCACGACGTTTCGCTGGCCGCCGCAGGTTGTGCCGGCGGCTGACATCCTGGCTGCATGCCTGAACTGCCGGAGGTCGAGGCGCTGCGGCGCCTGCTGACCGAACGCGCCGTCGGCCGGGCCGTGATCGGTGTCGACGTCGCCGCGATCAGTGCGCTCAAGACGTTCGACCCGCCGGTCTCGGCGCTCAGTGGCCTGTTCGTGTCCGGGGTCGCCCGCCACGGCAAGTTCCTCGACCTGGGCGTCGGGGGCAGCACTGCGGCCGACGCGCCGTTGCACCTGGTGGTCCACCTGGCGCGGGCGGGCTGGCTGCAGTGGCGGGAGAACCTGCCCGCCGGCCCGACCCGGCCCGGCAAGGGTCCGCTGGCGTTGCGGGTCCGGCTGGGCGCGGTGGACTCCGACCCGCCCAACGCGGCGTGCGGTTTCGACCTGACCGAGGCCGGCACCAAGAAGGGCCTCGCGGTCCACTGCGTCCGCGACCCGGCGCAGGTGCCCGGCGTGGCCCGGCTCGGCCCGGATCCGTTGGCCGACGGGTTCAGCGTCGAGGTGCTGGCCGAGATCCTGACCGCTGCGGGGCGGGCGCAGATCAAGGGTGTGCTGCGCGACCAGACGCTGATCGCGGGGATCGGGAACGCCTACTCCGACGAGATCCTGCACGCCGCGAAGCTGTCGCCGTTCAAGCCGGCGGCAAGCCTCGATGCGGCCGGGGTGGCGCAGCTGCACAGCGTCATCCGGACCATGCTGGCCGACGCCATCGGGCGGGCGCAGGGCCTGGCGACCAGCGAGCTCAAGGGGGAGAAGAAGGCCGGCCTGCGAGTGCACGGCCGCGCCGGCCAACCGTGCCCGGTCTGCGGCGACGTGGTGCGGGAGGTCTCGTTCGCCGACTCCGCGTTCCAGTACTGCCCGACCTGCCAGACCGGCGGCAAGCCGTTGGCCGACCGTCGGCTGTCCCGCCTGTTGAAGTGACGGGCCGTCAGCGGTCCTGACGGTCCGTCAGAATCAAGCCCACCCGACGCCCGGCCCCGGTGGCCCCCCATGTTTGCCGGGCCGGGCGTCGGAGTTCGTGGCCTGCCTCAGCTGGTCCGAGCCGGCTCCAGCACCGGCTCGATCATCTTCCAGCGGGCGTTCTCGCACTCGTTCGTGCGGCTGAAGCTCGAGTCCACCGGCTCACCACCCCAGCGGCCCACCACCCGCGCCGTCTGCGGTCCGTCGTACTCGACCGCGCAGACGCGATCGGCGCTGGGCGCCTGGAACGGGTTGCGGCCGCCGGCCTGAGCGGAAGCCAGTGCCGAGCAGGCCTCCGCGGCCCGTGGTTGGTCGCCGCCGGAAGGGTTGCACTGCAGGTGCATGAACTGGGCGGGAGCATCCGGCGCGGACCGGTAGACCACGGTGAGGTCGGTCGGTCGCGCCTGTGCGGCGTCGGCCGGGACGGCCGGAACCACAACGGTCGCGGCGCCCACGATGAGGGCCGCCACGGCAGTGATTCGTCGAATACGCACGACGGTTACGACGGGACGGATCATCTCCGGGTTCCCGCGAACCGGACATCGGCGCCCGGATTACGCCGAACGGGTGGCGAATACCGTTCCGATTGGTGGTGATCGTCCGGGAAGTCGCGGATGTCCGATGGTCGAAAAGTTGTCGTACAACACTGATCGACGTAGCCGATCGCCTCCTGCGAAAGCTTGCGGGGTGTCAACATGGGGTGGTGATCGAGATCGTGGCGCACCGCGGTTCGCGGGAGGGCGCCGCCGAGCACACGCTCAGCGCGTACCGAAAGGCGATCCTGGACGGCGCCGATGCGTTGGAGTGCGACGTCCGGCTGACCGCCGACGGCCACCTGGTGTGCCTGCACGACCGCCGGGTCGACTTCGTCTCCGACGGCCGCGGCGTCGTGTCCACCCTTCCCTTGGCCGATCTCGGGCAACTCCAGTTCGGTTCCCGCCGGCCGTGGCGGATGCTCGACAAGTACCGGGCACCGGCGGGTGCGTCGACCCCGTCCGGCCCGGAACGCGCCGACAGCGCGATCCTGACGTTGCGTCAGCTCCTGGAGCTGACGACCTCGGCGGCGCGGCCGGTCGGGCTCTCGATCGAGACCAAGCACCCGACCCGCCACCGCGCGCTTGTCGAGGAGCGCCTGGTCGAACTGCTCGACGAGTTCGGGCTGCTCGGTGTGCCGCGCTCGATGCCGGCCTCGGCGGCCGGCGCCCAGATCGGCGCCCGCCCGGCGATCCGGGTGATGAGCTTCGCCGCGGTCTCGCTGCGCCGCATGCGGCGGCTGACCCCGGAGTTGGACCTGGTGCTGCTGCTGGGCCGGATCCCGCCGCACCTGCGCGACGGCCATCTGCCCGAAGGTGTGCGGGCGGCGGGCATCGACGTCGGGATCGTCCGGCGCGACCCGGACTACGTGGCCCGCGCGCACGCGCAGGGCAACGCGGTCTACGTCTGGACGGTGAACTCCGAGGCCGATGCCGACCTCTGTCAGGCCGCCGGGGTCGACGCGTTGATCACCGACCGGCCGCTGGGCATCCGGCGGCACGTGCTCGAGGGGCGCACCGCAGGATCGGCTTGAGCCTGCGGCGGATCCCATAGGGTGGGCGCTCCGCACGTGATCGGTTCAGGGAGCACCCACATGAGCGAGCTTGCGAGCTCATCAATGAACACAGCGCGACCGTGCCTCATCGGCGTGCCGAGGAACGAGGCACGCCGATGAGCAAGGCCACCCGGGCTCGACGCGACGCCGAGCGGCAGAGCTTCGTCCAGCGGCCCTTCGAGGGCATGGCGGCGGAGTGCGACCTCGTCGCGATGCGCGAGATCGTCCCCGCGGCGACGATGAAGCTGCCGCTGGTCGGTGAGCACGCCGAACGCGACGTCACCTTGTGCACCGTGCTGCCGCTGGCGCTGCCGTGCCTGACCCGATCCCAGGGCAGCGTGCTGGTCGCGATGCAGACCCAGTTCCCGGCCGGCGACGCCAACCGGCAGATCGCCGCCGCGCTGCTGGCCGCGCTGCCGATCGACCCCGGCTCGACCCCGGTCTCGGTGGAGATCCAGCCGGACACACCGCAGATCCAGGAACTGCTGGACCCGGACGCGCCGCTGGAGATCGTCGTCCAGGACGGCTTCACGTTCTGGGTCGAGAACCCCGACGAGATGACCACGGAGATCCAACAGTCGCTGGAGCAGGCCAATGCCGCGGCGCCGCCGACGGCGCGCCTGTCATCGGTCGAGGCCGCCTACTGGAGCCACGAGCGCGACCGGGCCTGGCTGCGCTGGGTCATGCCGCAGGATGAGTACGCGCTGCTCAACGCATTCGCCCGATTGCACGCCGCCCGCGCCGACAGCGTCGGTGAGGACACCAAGTACGTGGGCGCGTTCCGCTGCCAGGGTCTGCTGGCCCCGGTGTGGGAAGTCCCGGTCGACCGGAAGGCCGTCGACTTCGAGGAGGGCGCGAAGGGGCTGTCGCAGCGGCTGGCCGAAGCGCTGGCCGACGACTCCCCGCTGACCGCCGTGCAGCGCCGGGCCAAGGAAGGCTTGGCCTCGCGGCAGCTCACGATCCGCTGAGTGCCGACCCCACCCCGAGGAACTGCCGGTGGGCGACGTCGCGGTTGTGATCCCGGCTCGTGACGAGGCCGAGCGGATCGCGGCGACGATCGACGCGGCTGCCGGGATAGCCGGGGTCGACCTGCTCGTGGTTGTCGACGACGGCTCGACGGACGCCACCACCGCGGTCGCGCGTGGCGCGGGCGCCTTGGTGCTGCGCCACGAACGCAACCGGGGCAAGGCTGCCGCGCTGGAGACCGGCGCGGCCGAGGTGGCCCGCCGCGACTCCGCCGACCACCCGGCGCCGCGCTTGTTGCTGTTGCTGGACGCCGATCTGGGCAGGAGCGCGGCCGCTGCCGCGGACCTGGTGCCGCCGGTGCGCATCGGCGCTTTCGACATGACGATCGCGAACCTGCCCGCCGGGCGCGACGTCGGCGGCGGCCGCGGCCGGGTCGTGCGGCTGGCCGCCCGCGGCATCCACCGTGCTACCGGGGCCGTGGTGCACCAACCGCTGTGCGGGCAGCGTTGCCTGACCCGGCGGGCTTTCGAGGCCGCGTTGCCGTTGGCCCACGGCTTCGGCGTCGAGACCGGGATGACGATCGACGTCCTGCGGGCCGGGCTCTCGGTCTGCGAGATCCGCTGCGAACTGGAACATCGGGTCACGGGCGCCGACTGGTCCGGCGTCAGGCACCGGGCCACCCAATACGCCGACGTAGCCGCCGCCCTGGCTCGCCGCATCCGCCCCGTTTCCGATCATCGATGATTGGAATGGGCACTCTCATACGCGTAATGGGCACTCTCATACGCGAGGCGGAGCGGGTGATCGCGCCCGAACGGCGGTCGCATACCCCCCAACGCGCGCCGCGCCGGACCAGGGGCGCGTCCGAACCAAGCACGACCCGTGCGCGGGTCCAGGCCGCTGGTCGGCGGACTGCCACCGGGTCGACGTCGAATCCCTGTTGCGCACGGGGATCCGCGGCCCGGCCGCCGACCGCGGCCTGCCTCATGCGTAGTCGGCGCCGGCCCAAAGCGCGGCCCAGACGGCGATCAACAGCGGGCCGCCGGTGATCAGCACGACCGCGGGCACGATCACTCCCGAGTCGTTCAGCGCGAAGCCGAGCAGCCCGGTCACCAGCAGCGCGACGCCCAGGCTGCGGACCGCCGCGTCGGCGGCCTGCACGCGGGCCAGGCCGTGCAGTCGCAGCGCGGCGGGGGCGACCGTCGCCGGCACGACCACGGCGAGCAGCGCCAGCAGCAGCACCACCGTGCCCGGGTTGTGCAGCAGCCCGAGGTTGGCCGAGAGCTTCCGGCCGATCTCGTGCGGCCCCTCGCCGTCCAGGACCTGCTGCACGAACCGGCCCAGATGTGTCCGCCGCCCCGCGGGGCGCCGCCAGTCCAGCAGCGCCAACCCGGTGATCAGCGTGCCGACCACCCCGGCCACCAGCAGCACGACCCGGGCCCGCAGCCGGATCCCGGCGATGCCGAGGGCCAGCGCCGCGGCGCCCGGCAGCAGCGACAGGAAGCCGCCGAAGTCGGTGCCCAGCCCGGGCCACCCGTCGATCAGTGCCGCGACGGTCCCCACGAACCCGACCGCCACGCCGGCCGCCCGACCGCCGTGCCGCGCCGCGACTGCCCGGCCCATCGCGGCCGCTGCCACCAGGACGCAGCTCGCGTACACCCCGAACGTGATGTTGCCGAAGCCGTAGAACCGGCCGGCGATCAACGGCGACAGTCCGAACAACGCGTCGGTCTGATCGCCCGCGCCGGTCGCCACGTCGGCCGCCAGTCCGACCGCGGTGACCGCGCTGATGAACGCGGCCGGCCCGTACGGTCGCCGCCGCCACGGCCCGAGCGCGGCGAGCAGCGCAAGCGCGGTCGCGCCCACCGCCGTGCCGCCCCAGACCACCACCGCAGGATGCCGCCAGCGCGCCCAAGGCAGCAGGTTCACGACGAACGAAGCCGGCGCTACCGAGCCGAACCACAGGCCAAGTCGGCGAGCCGCGGCCCGCCGTCGCCCCACCCACGCGGCCGAGAACAACAGCAACTCCGCGCCCGCGAACACAACGAAGAACGGCACGAACATCTCCCGCACCGTGCGGGCGGCGGTCTGCGCGGCCAGCAGGTCGCCCTGACGCGCTGATCCGAGGTGGCTCTCCAGCAGACCACCGGGCAGCGCCGGCCCGGTGGGCACGCCGGCCAGGCTCGCGGTCAGATCGGTGAGCTGGGCCAGGCCCCGGCGCCGGGTCGAGGTGGATCCGAGCCAGGGCCGGTGCGCCGGATCGACCGTCGGCGACCGGCCCGACAGCACGGTCAGTTCGGGGCCCGCGCCCGGGCTGTCGGAGATGCCCGCGAGGAGGAAGGCACGGCCGAGTTGGGCGAACTCGCCGACGATGGCGTCGACCGTCCGCAGCGCCACCGACCGGGCTGCCGGGTCGGCGGGCAGATCCCCGGCGTCGACGACGATTCGTCCGCAGGCGCCCGAAAGCGACGTCGGATCAGCCAGGTAGCGCGCCGCCAGGAAACCGTCGGCCTCGGCCAGCGCCACGGCGCCGCCAGGACCGAAAGCACAGTCGCGCGACTGGTGCTCGTGCAGCGGACCCTGAAGCGATCCCCACGAACCGCCCTGCGGCGCACCGCCGGTCAGCCGGGCCCAGTCGGCGATGCGGTAGCTGCCCCTGCCGTCGAGGTTGCCCGGTACGGGCTTCGGAGCCGGGACCGGGACGCACCGGCCGTCGAGGCGGGGCGCGGCGGCCCGCCCGCCCGCGTTCAACGTCAGCCAGCCGTCGATCGGGCAGGTTCCCGCCCGCGCTGCGCGCACGGTCAGCGAGCCCACCACCGAGTGCTGGGTCAATACCCACAGCTGCGGGGTGCCGGCTTCGGTCACGTCCGACCAGCGCAGCCCACCCACCCCGACCAGGCTGAGTGAGTTCGCGACCAGGAGGTCCGGCGAGCGCGGCGCCCACCCGGCGAGCATCGCCAGGGCGACGATCAGCACGCTCAGCGCCGCAGCCGTCGCCCGCACTGTCCGCACCCCAGCCGCCCCTCTCGAATCGTCCGCCACCGTAGTGCCGCGCGACGCGCCGTCGTGGTTACCGGTCGACGGCCGGACACAGTCCTACGCTCGCTAACCGTGACCGATCCCATCTCCCTGGCCTCGCTGGCTGTGGGCGCCGGTGGGTGCGTGGCCGCATGGGGCGCCAATGTGCGCTTCCGTCGGCTGCGACGAGACTGCGCGCTGCTGCAGTCGGGAGCCGAGCGCTCCTCGTTCATCGTTGCTGCCGCGCGGACGGCGGCGGAGTTGGAACGCCTGCGGGGTGACGTCGGCCGGTTGCACCGGGACTTCGACGACTTCCGGGCCAACATCGACGAGTCGATCCGGCGGGTCGCCGTGCACCGGTACGACGCCTTCGGCGAGATGGGCGGCCGGCTGTCCTGGTCGGTCGCGCTGCTCGACGACAACGGCGACGGCATCGTGCTCACCACGCTGGTGAATCGGGCGGACAGCCGCTCGTACGCCAAGCCGGTGCGCCGTGGGAACGGCCAGACCGACATGGCGCCGGAGGAGATCCAGGTGGTGGCGGCCGCGATGCGGCCCTCGCGCGGGATCAGCCTGACCGACCCGGTCGCCGCGCCCTCGGTCCGCGCCTCCGCCTGAGGCCAGGCACTACGGCGTCCGGACCACCAGCGCGCTCGGCTCGACCACGACGGTCATCTCCCGGCCCGGCTCGAGCAGGTCGCCGTCGATCTGACGCGGCCAGGTGCGGTCGCTGGCGATCCGGATCCTGCGGCCCCGGAAGTGTTCGATACGCGCTCCGGGAGCGTCCGGGCGGCGGCGGATCACGTGCATCGCGAGCATCGTCCACTGCCGGAACGTGGCCGGCACCAGCACGGCCACGTCGAGGATCCCGTCGTCCGGGACCGCCCCGGGCAGCAGCAGCATCCCGCCCTGCAGTCGCCCCACGTTGCCGATGACCACGCCGCGGGCCCGCAGTTCGACCGGCGCTTCGTCGTCGACGGTGACGGTGATGTTGGCCCACCGGTCGAAGATGTGCCGAGCCCCGGAGACCATGTAGGCAGGCCAACCGACGCTGGCCTTCAGCCGGGCCGGGGCGTCGGCGATCATCGCCGCGTCCAGTCCCATGCCGGCCATCACCGCGAACCGGTGGGTGTCGTCGACCCGGCCGACGTCGAGCTTGCGGTCGGTGCCGTGCAGGCCGATCCGCAGGCAGGCGTCCCGATCCTGGGGCAGGCTCAGGTTGCGGGCCAACAGGTTGCCGGTGCCGGCCGGCAGGATCGCCATCGGCACGCCGGTACCGGCCAGCCCGGTCAGGACCGCGCAGATCGTGCCGTCGCCGCCGCAGGCGAAGACCACCGACGCGCCCTCGGCGACGGCCTGCCGGGCCAGGCCGACTCCGATGTCGTCCAGCCGGGTGGGCAGCCAGATCGGCTCGGCCCAGCCGGCCACCTGCAGGTAGCGGGTGACCGCGCGTTTCTCCTCGGCCAGGTTGGCGACCTTGGTGGGGTTGATGATCACTGCCGCCCGATGCCGTTCGGTCAACGGGACGTCGACGATCCGGGCGCGTTGCTCGAAGCCGCCGCCGAACAGTACGTACCGGCGGGCCAGCACGACCGAACCCAGTCCGCCCAGCAGGCTCACCCCGACCGCGGGGGCGGTGTACGCGCCCAGCACGAGTTGCCCAGCCGCCACCGCCAGCGCGCCGAGTAACGGCAGCACCTGGCCGAACGTGCGGCGCAGCGGCGTACTCAGCCGACGGCCCAGCACGACGGAGACCGACCCGTAGGTGGCCGCGCCCAGCGCGGTGGCGGTCGCCGGGAACGTCCGGCCGGACACGGCCGCGTCGGCCACGGTGATCGCCACCGTGACCAGCACCATCGAGGTCACCAGGAACACGGCCTCGCGCCAGCGGTGATAGCCCACCCGCATGCCCGCGACGAGCAGCGCCGCCGGGGGGGCTGCGACCGAGGCCGCCCCCAGGTCCTCCGTCCAGTGCGCGAGCGTGCGCCACGAGCCGTGCGCGGTCGGCCAGTACGCCCCCGGCCAGGTGTCCAGGAGCCGACCCAAGACGGTGAACACCACGGCCAGCAGCACACCGGGGACGCTCAGGCGGCGCGCCAGGCGCAGCAGGTCGGGCGTCACTTCACCGACGCTATCGGCAGGCGAGCGCAAGATCGTGGGTAACCTCGCAGCGTCCGGGTCGCGCCGTGCCGCGTCCGTCCCAGCGCAGGAGGCACCGGTGAAGGGCACCCCGGAGGGCAGGCGGCTGTTCGCGTCCTGTCTCGGGGTCGGCGTCGGGCTCGGCCTGGTGGCCGGCCTCGGGGCGGCCGTCGCCTTCCACAGCGGCGCCGACGCCGTTCCGTGCCATCCGGACGACCCGCAGAACTTCACCATCTGCCGGGAGATCGACCTGGCCGGATTCCAGCTGCGATCCGGCCTGGAGGCCGCCTGGACTGTCGGCGCGCTGGTCGCGCTGGTCGGTTGGGTGCTGTCGGTGGTCGCCGTCCTGTACTCGGCGCAGCAGCACCACCGCCCGGAGCACCAGGGGCCCCATTGGTGACCGGTCGTGTCCGGGCGGTCGCGTGCGACCTGGACGGGACCCTGCTGCGGTCGGACCTGAGCATCTCGCCACGGACCCGGGCCGCGCTGGCCGCGGTCGAGGAGCGCGGGATCCTGCTCGTGTTCGTCACCGGGCGCCCGCCGCGCTGGATCTGGCCGGTGGCGGCCCAGGTCGACCACCGGGGCCTGGTCATCTGCGCCAACGGCGCGTTGCTCTACGACCTGCACACCGAGCAGGTCGTCGGCGGCGACCTGATCAGCCCCGAGGTGCTCGCCGCGACCGTGGATCGACTCCGAGCGGCCGATCCCGGGTTGGCGTTCGCGATCGAGTACGGCGCCCAGTTCGCGCACGAGGCGGCCTATCCCGTCGCGGTCGAGCACCGCCGGGCCGACGTCCGCACGGTCAGCCCCTCCGAACTGGTCGAACACGCGGCCGCGAAGCTGCTGGTGCGCCACCCGGTCCGGGCCTCGGCCGATCTGCTGGTCCAGGTGGCGGAACTCGTCGGCGACCTGGTCGAGGTCACCCATTCGACGCCGATCGGGCCGGGCCTGCTGGAGGTCTCGGCGGCCGGGGTCAGCAAGGCCAGCGCGCTGGCTCGGCTGTGTGCCGAGCACGGCATCGCCGCCGCTGACGTCGTCGCGTTCGGCGACATGCCCAACGACCTGCCGATGCTCGCCTGGGCCGGCCGCCCCTACGCGATGGCCAATGCGCACCCGGATGTGCTCGCCCGCATTTCCGGGCGGGCGCCGAGCAACGACGCCGACGGGGTGGCGACGGTGCTCGAGGAGCTGCTCGCCGTCCACGCGGAGCCGGATCCGTTACCCGGCAGGTAATGGTTTCGCTGCAGCCCCGGTCGTAGCGTCGAGGCCGTGACCGACCCTTCGCGCCCGGCACCGGGCTCCGGGCCCCTGCTGCAGCAGTGGCGCCGTCGCCGGCGTCTCTCGCAGCTCCAGTTGGCTTCCGACTCGGGCGTCTCGACGCGGCACCTCAGCTTCGTCGAGACCGGCCGGGCCCGGCCGAGCCGGGAGCTGATCCTGCATCTGGCCGAACACCTCGACGTGCCGCTGCGCGAACGCAACCGGATGCTGTTGGCTGCGGGATTCGCCCCGGCGTACTCCGAGGAGCCGTTGGACGCCCCGGAGATGGCCGCGGTGCTGGCCTCGCTGGAGCTGGTGCTGCGCGGGCACGAGCCGTTCCCGGCGTTGGTGATGAACCGTCACTTCGAAGTGGTGGCTGCCAATCGGGCCGTGGAGGTGCTCACCGAGGGGCTTGCCCCGGAGCTGCTGACCCCGCCGATGAACGTCATGCGGGCCGCGCTGCACCCGGACGGGTTGGCGCGGCGGGTGGTCAACCTGGCTGAGTACCGCGCGCACGCGCTGACCTCGCTGCGGCGCGCGTTGGACGCCGGTCCCGACCCGGTGCTCGAGGAACTCCTCCGGGAGCTGTCGAGCTACCCGGTACCGCCGGGGCTGGTCGAGGCCGAGCCGCCGGTGGCCGCGTTGGTGCTGCCGATCCGGCTGCGCGCCTTCGGGCCAGGGACCTGCGAGATGACGTTCTTCAGCACGGTGGCCACCTTCGGCAGTCCGCGGGACATCACGTTGTCGGAGTTGGCGATCGAGACGTTCTTCCCGGCCGACGTCGCGACCGAGGCGGCCCTGCGGGCCCGGGCCGCCCGGCGCGACACGGCTTAGCCCCCCGGTTCGCACTTCTGCGGCCTGTCACACGTATCGGGGGCTGCCGATAGGTGCGACAGGCAGCAGAAGTGGCGGTCCGGGCGCGCCCAGAGCCGGTCAGACCCCGTCGAAGAAGTCGTCGTGGCGCTTCGGGTCCGTCGGGATGTCCCAGAACTCGACGACCCGCCGGTCCGGGCCGAAGCGGAACAGGTTGGTCTCCAGAACGTCCAGCGTGACGCCGTCGGCGGCGCGGGTCGCGGTCTCGTGGACGACCACCACGCCGTGCTCGGCGTCGGCGAACACCTCGCGCACGTCGAGCTTTTGCGTGCCGCCGGTCAGTTCGAAGCCGTGCGTGAGGACGTCGGTGATGGCCTCGATGCCCTTGTGATCGCCGGAGATCGGCCCGGTCCCGCGGATGTGCATCACCGCGTCGGGGGCGAAGGCCGACAGCACGGTCGGCAGGTCGCCGGCGGCCATCGCGGCGAAGGCCTGGCGCAGGGCGACGGCGTTGGGGTGTTCGGTCACGACGTCACCTCGCTGCGCTCGGTGGCGTCGTGACCGTTTGGTGCTGTGAAATTTGTTCTCTCGCTGCGCTCGTTCACGTTCGGCTCCCGGGGTAGGTGGCGGGCCGAGTTGCCCGCCACCACCACCCTGGTCCTCGAGCGGGTTCCGGTCGATTACTTGCCGGGTAATCTGCCTACCAGGAAGGGATCTGACGTAGCGTCAGAGGTACTGGCCTTGACCGCCGTCGCCGTGAACCGCCATCCCGGGCGGCTTGCCGCCTGGCCCGGGCCCGCCCGGCAGGGCCCGGCGCATCTGCTCCAACTGCGCCTGCGCCGCCATCTGCTGGGCGAACAACGCGGTCTGGATGCCGTGGAACAGCCCCTCGAGCCAACCGACGAGCTGAGCCTGCGCGATGCGCAACTCGCCGTCGCTGGGCACCCGGTCGTCGCCGAAGGGCAACGAGAGTCGCTCCAACTCCTGCACCAGCTCCGGTGCCAGCCCCTGTTCGAGCTCGGAGACAGTGCTGCGGTGGATCTGCGCCAGCCGCGCCCGGCTGGCCTCGTCCAGCGGCGCGCTGCGCACCTCCTCGAGCAACTGCTTGATCATGCTGCCCAGCCGCATCACCTTGGCGGGCTGCTCGACCATGCGCGTGATCGAGTTCTTGTCGCTGCCGTCCTCCGGCGGGCCCTCCACCGCCATCCCGGCGGGCGTCACGACCAGGACTCGTTGGTCCTCGGGTTCCTCGGGCGCAATCATGACCTCAACAATTCCCTTCGACTTGCGAAGATTCCGGAGCAGGTCTCAGCGGGTGACCTCGAGCAGGATCTTGCCGACGTGCTCGCTGTCCTCGATCGCCTGGTGGGCTTCGGCGACCTGCTGGATCGGCACGGTCCGGTCGACGATGATCCGAACCTTGCCGGCTTCGATCAGCGGCAGCACGTGCTCGCGGACGGCGGCCACGATCGAGGCCTTCTCGGCTGCACCACGGGCCCGCAACGACGTGGCCAGTACCGCGCCGCGTTTGGACAGCAGCTTCCCGATGTTCAGCTCGCCCTTCACACCGCCTTGCAGACCGATGATCACCACGCGCCCGTTGACGGCCAACGCGTCGACGTTGCGGTCCAGGTAGGCCGCACCCATGTTGTCCAGGATCACGTCCGCGCCGTGCCCGTCGGTGGCGGCCTTGACCGCCGCGACGAAGTCGTCCTCGCGATAGTTGATCAGCACGTCGGCGCCGAGCTCACGGCAGCGCTCGAGCTTGGCGGCGCTCCCCGCGGTGACCGCCACTCGGGCGCCCAGTGCGCTGGCCAACTGGATCGCGGTCGTGCCGATGCCACTGGCCCCGCCGTGCACCAGCAGGGTCTCGCCCGGCTGCAGGTTGGCGATCATGAAGATGTTGGACCAGACCGTGCAGGTGACCTCGGCCAGCCCACCGGCCTCGACCAGGCTCATCGAGGGCGGCCGCGGCAGCAACTGCCCGGCCGGGACCGCGACCTGCTCGGCGTAACCGCCGCCGCCCAGCAGCGCCGCGACCTCGTCGCCGACAGCCCACCCGGTGACCCCGGAACCCAGCGCCCGGATGCGCCCGGAGCACTCCAGGCCGGGGTACGGCGGAGCCCCGGGCGGCGGCGGGTAGAACCCCTGGCGCTGCATGATGTCCGCCCGGTTGACTGCCGAGGCGGCAATGTCCAGCAGCACCTCGCCGGGGCCGGGCACCGGGTCCGGCACCTCCGCCCAAACCATGGCCTCGGGCCCACCGAACGTCGGCAAAGTGATCGCATGCATGATCCGAGCCTATGCAGGGCGGGCGGCGGCCAAACCCGCGGATGGGCAGGGCGGCGCAGGTCACGGCGCGATCCGGCTGATCTGGATACCGTTCGGCAATGGTCACCGAGTATTTCCCCGACGCCGTCCCGATCGAGGACTACGTCAAGCGCACCCACGCCGCTGTCCTCCCGTACGGCTTGGCCTCGGAGAAAACTCTGGCGATGGTCGGCGTCTGCCGCGACGAGTTGACCTGGGCGTTGGGCGAACCCGTGCGGGCGACCTGGGGCCCGGCGTTCGCGATGGGCGCCATGGCCGGGATGTTGCTGTTCGGGGCCACCGGGCTGCGGGCCGCGATGGCCCACGCGCCGGGTGCCGACGGCCGGCAACGCTTCGTGGTGTACGCGATGCCGCACGTCGGCGTAGACACCGACGGCGTGATCGGCTTCGTGAACCGGCCGGGGCAGGGGCGGCGGACCGCGGCCTGCGGCGCGCTCATGGCCTTCCGCAACGAGTTGGCCGGCGGGAGGGTGAACGTCGACCTGGATCCGGTCGACCTCGAGATGAGCTTGCTGCGGCAGCGTCTGCTGCGCGCGATCCCGTACGGCGAGGTGCCCGGGGTCGTCGAGTTCACCCGGATCGCGGCCGAGGTGATCCTGGAGGACCTGATGGACACCGCGAGCCAGATGCCGGAGTGGGCGGCGGCTGACGTGGCCGTGTTCACCGGTATCCAGGTCCACACCCCGGACGGCGACTACGTCGCACCCGGCCACAGTTCAGTCCGCCTGGTCGGCGATCGGGACCCCACCGACCTGGAGATCTGAGGAGACCCAACCTTTACCCGGGGTCGATTCAGTCGCAATCGACCCCGCGAAGGCCGCACCGGCTCCCATTTCGACCCGAGCGTGTCGGGCGTGCTCAATGTCATTGCCACCCCGGGAATTCCGCTGCCTCCGATTCCGCGCCAACGTCATGTGATTAGCCACCTTGACGTACACCTGGAATTTCCTTTACATACAACGCGCAGCACGAAACATGGCCGGATTAAATTGCCCACCTTCGTACCGGGGTGTCGGCAGAAAGCGAGTCCGCAATGCGCAACATCCGGAGCGTTGGTGCGGTACTCCTCGCCGTGGTCGTTTCCGGTGGCGTTTCCGTCCCGGCCCACGCGGCCGCCGGCCACCACAATTGGGACCCGGCGAAAACCGCCGTCGACCCGGGCGGCCTCATCGAGGTCTGCAACCACAGCGGATACCTGTTCAACGTCTACGCCGACGGTCCCACGGCGCGGAAGGACGACCTGGCAGGCAGTTTCGACGAGTGCACGCACTGGAGCCCGGTGCGCTCCGGCCATTACGACATCGGCTTCGGGCTGCGGAGCGCCTCGGTCCAGGACGTCATCATCCAGGCGCGGTTCCAGCGCGGGGGCCAGACCTTCTACAAGCTGTTCAACCGCGAGGGCGTCGTCGCCGGGAATGTCGGACCGGGCTCGGCGACCCGCGTCGACCTGTTCATCCCCCAGGGTTGAGAGTTCACCGGCCGGCCACGACGATCTTGGGCCCGAGCAGACGATTCCGGCGGTCATGCAAAAGTTGCAGGGCTGCTCTTTAAGTTCGTGATCATCTGGGCGCACCAGTCTTGGCGGACAGCAGAGCTCAAAGCGGACATCCGGCCGATAGCGTTGAGGCGTGATCATCTAGGGGGATAGGGCGTTCCAGGAGCCGTTTTCCGCAAGGTCCCGCGGAAACGGAGCGCAGGGGAAACGACGGTCCGCAGCGTTGCGGTCCGCAGCGTTCCTTGGAATTTTCCTGCACTGCTGACGACGACCGATCCGTTCTGCACGCCCTCGGCCAGTCCAGGCCGAGCAGTCCAGAAAAGGAGTGAGCATCCCAATGCGCAAGATGTCCCGCGTTGGTGCGGTCGTCGTCTCGGCCGTCGCCACCGCCTCTGTTCTGATGCCCGCCGGTGCCGCCAGCGCTCACGCGCGTCACGAGCGTGGACCGGCTCTCGGCAGCATTCAGATCTGCAACCACAGCGGCTACATGTTCAACGTGTACGCCGACGGTCCGTCGATCCGTGAGGACGACCTGGCTGGTTCCTTCGACGAGTGCAGTGACTGGGCGCGTGTGCTGCCCGGTCAGTACAACATCGGCTTCGGCCTGCGTACGGCCTCGGCGCAGAACGCCATCATCCAGGCTCGTTTCAAGCGGGACGACCACGTTTTCTACAAGGTGTTCAACCGGGAAGGCGTCGTTTCCACGTTCGTGGGACCGGACCAGCTGACTCGGGTGGACCTGTTCATCCCGCAGGCGTGACCCGACCCTGCGTCCTGCAGGGCTGACACAGGAATCCGACAGCGTCGCGCGGCCGTCTAGGGGGCCGCGCGA
>DATASX010000055.1 GCA_036269075.1 Sporichthyaceae bacterium | reverse complement strand
CGCGCCGGAGGCGGCCACTCGGCTAGGTCGGCCCGGCTGTTCACCCGATGTGCTCGACCAAGAGAACTGCCCAAGCTGAGTCGTCACCTTCGAACCACGCAAGCACTCGGAGCCCGCCCATGAGCACGTACTTCCGTAAGTGAAGAAGATCGGCCCCATCCGGTTCACCGCCTCCAAGAGCGGCATCGGTGTCTCGGCCGGAGTGCCGGGCTTCCGAGTCACCAAGCGGGCCGACGGCAAGGTTCAGCGCACCATATCCGTGACCGGCACGGGCATACGGAACGTGGAGATCGTCGGCAGTAAGCCCAACGCGCCGCAGCGAGCCAAGGCGGCTGCCAGCCACGTTGCTCCGAGTCGCACGGAACTGACCATCGACCCGTCACGTCGGCCCTCGATGGCGGACTTCAAGGCTCTGAGGTCTGCGGGCATGAAGCCGAAGCAGGTACGCCTTGTCATCGCCATGTGGTGGCATGAGCGCGACACGACTACCCCCGATTCTCGGTTCTTCTTGTCGCCGGACTCTCACGCCAACCGGAAGATGCGGGCACGTCGCTTCGCTCGCCTGGACTTCTCGTCCCTCACGGTCGAGGACCACTCAGGCGGCACCAATCGGGAGAGCCAATGAGGAAGCTCGTCGCCACCGCTTTGACGGTAGGCATGGTCGGTGCTGGTGTGCTGATGCCATCGGCCGCTGATGCGGCAACGGTCAAGACGTACAAGAACTGCACAGCCATGAACAAGGTCTACAAGCATGGCGTCGGCACGAAGGGTGCGAAGGACAGGACCAGCGGCAAGCCGGACACCACGTTCAAGGTGAGCGCGTCGCTGTATAGCGCGAACAAGAAGCTGGACCACGACGAAGACGGCATCGCTTGTGAGAAGGCGTGACGTTCCACCTCGCCTGAGTCAGACGTAGAGAGTCTCGATCAGCGAGTCGTATTTGGCCGTGACGACCCGGCGCCGCACCTTCATGGTCGGGGTCAGTTCCTCCGAGTCCGGCATCCAGAATCCCGGCAGCACCGCGAAGCGTTTGACCTGCTCCACCCTGGAGAGCTCGGCGTTGACCGCGTCCACGTGGGCCTGGAGTTCGGCGAGCAGGTCGGGATTCTCCGCGAGCCGGACCGGATCCGGCGCCGCGCCCCGGGCCGCCGCCCACGGCCCGACGTTCAGCGGATCGAGCACAATCAGCGCGCAGATGTAGCGTCTCGCCTCGCCGATCGCGACCGCGCTGGACACCAGCGGGTGGCGCACCAGCAACGACTCGATCTGCGTGGGCGCGATGTTCTTCCCGCCCGCGGTGATGATGAGGTCCTTCTTCCGGTCGACCAGCGTGAGGTAGCCGTCGGCGTCCAGGCTGCCCACGTCGCCGGTGCGCAGCCAACCGTCCGGGGTGAAGACCTCCGCGGTCCGCTCCGGGCCGTTGAGGTAGCCGGCGAACATGGCCGCGCTGTCCAGCTCGATCTCGCCGTCCTCCGCCAACCGGATCCGGGTGCCGGGCAGGACGCGACCGACCGTGCCGACCCGGGGCGCCCGGACGTCCAGCGCGCCGGGGCCGCACTCGGTCATGCCGTAGCCGTCGGCCAGGCGCAGACCCAACTCCCAGTAGCCGTCCAGCACGGTCGGCGGCATGGCCGCGGCAGCCGTGACGGCGATCTCGACGGCGTCCAGCGACACGGTGGCGAGCAGTTCCGCCACAGTGGGCTCGACCTCGGCGCAGGCCCGGACATGTTGGATGCCGGCCCAGAGTTTCTCCCAGATCCGCGGCGGCCCGAACAGGTACTGGGGGCGGACGGCGGGCAGCGCCTGCGCCAGGGCCGTGACGTCCCCGACCGTGGTCACCTCGTGGCCGGCCCGCAGCGGCAGGTAGAGGGTGTTCCCTCGCTCGGCGATGTGCGCCATCGGCAGGTAGGACGCCAACCGCTTGTGCCGGAAGTCCGGACCCAGGGCCATGAACAGGCTCTCGACCATCGCCCGCATCCCCGCGTGCGAATGCCGGGCGCCCTTGGCCGGTCGGGTGGTCCCCGAGGTGAAGATGATGGTCGCGATGTCCTCCGGGCACACCGCCGCCGCCGCGGCATCGAGGTCGAGAGCGTCGGCGCCGAGCAGGTCGGCGTAGCGGAGCACCTCGGCGCCCGCCGAGCCCTGCGGGTCGTCGAGCACGATGACGTGCTCGGGCAGCCCTCCGTACGGGCGCGCCGCAATCAGTCGCTCGAGGGTGGCCGGGCCGTCCGCCACGACGACCCGGGACTCGACCTGCTCGACGAGGTAACGGATCTGCTCCGGGGCCGAGCTGTAGTACATCGAGGTCGGGGTGGCGCGCAGCAGCAGCGTGCCCATGTCGATCGCGTGGAACTCCGGGCAGTTGCGCATCAGCAGGCTCACCCGGTCGCCGGGTCCGACCCCGAGGCCGCGCAAGGCCGCGGCCACCCGGGCCGCCTGCCGGCCGTACTCGGCGTAGCTCCAGGTCACCTCGCCGCCCGCGGCCCGCAGGGCCGGCCGGTCGGCGAACTCGCGCACAGCGTTCACGAACAGGCCGGCCACGGTCTGGCCGCGCACCAGATCGCGCATCTGATCTGGCGTCACTTCAGCGCACCAGTTCCTCGTCCTTCATCCGGTCCGAGAACGCCTCGACCCACGTCCAGCCGGTGACGACCTCGCGGTCGTCCCCACGGCGCCGGGTCATTCCGCCCTGCGCGCGGTAGCCACCCCAACGCGCCTTGTTGAATCCGCTCAGCTGTTGGTTCGGATCACCGATGAAGTCCCACACTCCTGCCGGGCCCAGATCGTAGCTCGCGCCAGTGACGTAGCCGTCGGCATCGACGTCGAATTCCGCCCCGACGCGGGCCGCCTCGGCCACCGGGATCGCGCCCTCGACAATGATGCCGGCGCCCCAGCGCCCCCGGCCCTTGGTGATGTTGCCGAACTCGATCGTCCCGTCGGTGTACTTGTTCGCGAAGATGTTCCAGACCACCTGCACGTCGGTGTAGTACGGGTACTCCTTCCACTCGCTGCCGTGGCGGAAGTACACCTGGTCGAAGAAGATCGGCCCCTCGACCGCCTCGCCCAGGATCGTCCCGGTCAGCCAGTAGGGCTGGCTGGCGTAGGCCAGCGGGTCGTCGCGCATCTGGGTCAGGAACTGCGCGCCGAGCGTGGGTCGCGAGCCGCGCAGCGAAATCAGCCCGCCCTCGTCCCACTGCAGGTCGTCGTCGGTGATGCGCAGGTCGATGGGCTCCTCGTGCGGACCCGAGAGCATGCCCTTGGCGACCCAGCGCCGGCTGTCCGGCTCGATGGTCCGCACCATCTCGCCCTTGGCACTGCGGTGGGAGCCTTCGTGCAGCTCCATCCGACCGCCGCTGTTGTGCAGGATGTAGCACCCGCCTGTCATCGGGCCGATGAACTTGCGCTCCAGGACGTAGATGGCCCCGGACTCGCCCTGGAAGCCGCCGTAGAGATACTGCGACTGCAAAGAGAGTCCGGCGATGGACGTCTCCGGCGTCAGGGACGCGAACTTCGGGGTGTAGGTGCCGACCACCGGCGCGAAACCGAAATCGCCGAAGCGCTGTGTTTCCACGGTCATTGCACGTCCTCGCTCATTGTTGGCTGGCTTGACCAGTACGGCGCACGTAGGGCTCGCTTGTCGACCTTGCTCATCTCGTCGCGGGTGAGATCCGGTATCGCCCGGTAGGACCGCGGGCACTTGTAGCCGGCCAGCTCGGTCCGGCAGAACCGGTCCAGCTCTGCCGCGTCGAGCGGGCCGACCGGGACGATCAACGCCAGCAGCGCCTCGCCGAGATCCGGGTCCGGGACACCGATCACGGCCACCTCACGGACGTCCGGATGCCGGATCAGCACCTGCTCGCACTCGGCCGGATAGAGGTTAACTCCGCCGGAGACCACCATGTCGCTGACGCGGTCGGTGATGAACACGAAGCCCTCGGCATCGACGTGCCCCACGTCGCCGAGCGTCGCCACCCCGGGCGCCAGGTAGGCCTTCGCGCTCTTCGCGCCGTCGCCCAAGAAGCGCACCGCCCGCCCCGGGGGCAGCGTGATCCCGAGGACGCCGGCAGTGCCGCGGGGCTGCGCCCGGCCGGCCTCGTCGTAGGACTCGATGATCAGCGGCGGCACGGCCCGCCCGACCGAACCCGGGTGCGCCAACCATTCCCGGCTGTCGATTCGGCAGACGGTCCCGAGCTCCGAGCCCCCGTAGGCCTCGACGAACACCGGACCCCACCAGTCGATCATCGCGCGCTTGACCGGCTCCGGGCAGGTGGAGCCCGTGTGCGCGACGAGCCGCAGGCTGCGCACGTCGTAGCGGACGCGGACGCTCTCATCCAGAGCGAGCAGGCGAGTGAAGTGCGTCGGGACCATCACGGTCGAGGTGACGCCGAACTCCTGGACAAGGCGCAGCACCTCCTCCGCGTCGAAGCGGTCCAGCACGAGGACGGGCTGCCCGGAGAGCAGGTGGCGCAGGCTGGTGAGCGGCCCGTTGTGCTGCAGCGGTCCGACCACCAGATGAGGGCCGTCCGGGAAGCCCGACTCGGCCGCGATCTCCTCCACGTAGGCGCGGGCATCCGACGCGCCGGCGCCCCGCACCCAGGAGACCTCGGTCGCACCGGCGCGCCCGGTCGTGCCGGAGGTGAAGACCAACACCGGTCGGGCCGGGCGCCCCTCGAGCACGAACTCCGGCTCCGGCCCGTTCACCCAGTCCTCCCACAACAGCGCCGGTTCCGGCGCCGGCGTCCCGTGCACAATCACAGCGTGCAGGCCGACGGGGGCCGCCGCCTCGAGGACCGCCGGCAACGAGCCGGCGCCGGTCACAGCGACCGTGCAGCCGGTGTCGGTGAGTTCCTGGGCGAGTTCCTTCGGGGTGCCCTGCCGGTGCAGCGCCACTGTCCCCACTCCGGTGAGCAGGCCCGCAAGGTGGGTGACCAAGGTCGCCGCGGCGTTTTCGCCGGTGACGCCGACCCGGGACCGACCGTCATCCGCTGCCAGCAGCCGTCCGGCCACGGCCCGCACCTGGTTCGCCAGCCGGCTCCAGGACAGATCGCCGGTGCGGTCGCGGACCGCGAGCCTGTGCGGATCCTGCTCCGCACGGGGGCCGATCCCGGCCAGGTACATCCGTCCTCCGGTGCCGTCGGTGGGCGAGAATCGTAAGTGGTATCACTATAAAGAAAGTATGGGGCAGAACCGGTCCGAAGTGTTACTGTTCATCGACACCAGTTCTGGATTCAGCGGCACCGCGGACCTCGGGAGACCCTGTGAGCCGGCCTCTGGCCCCGGAGCTCTTCGCGTCCCTCGACCCGTTGGCCCTGGCCGGTAGCCGCTGCACCGCGTGCGCGACGGTGCAGTTCCCGGCGGCCCGGCAGTGCGCGCACTGCGCGGCCGAGGATCCCGCCCCGATCACCTTGCCGGCGCAGGGACGGATCTGGACGTGGACGATCCAGCGCTTCGAACCCAAGGCGCCGTACCTCGCGCCGGCTGACGGGTTCTTGCCGTACGCGGTCGGCTATGTCGACCTCGGCGAGGTGCTGGTCGAATCGTTGCTGCAATGCAGCGACGGAGAACCGGCGATCGGCGCCGAGGTACACCTGGTCCGCGCAACCGCGCCCGGCGGGCACTTCACCTACGCCTTCGCCCGATGAACGCGCATCAGGTCTACGTCATCGGGGCCGGCATCCATCCCTTCGGCCGGCACGCGGGGGTGACCGGTGCCGACATGGCCGTCGTGGCGACGCGCGCCGCACTCACCGACGCGGGGCTGGGGTGGGACAAGGTAGAAGTGGCGGTCGGCGGCTCCAACACCGGCAAGCCGGACGCGCTGGTGGCGCGCCTCGGGCTCACCGGCGTCGCATTCACCGGGGTCCGCAATGGTTGCGCGACCGGCGGGGTCGCGCTTGCCACCGCTGCGAACGCCCTGCGCGCCGGGCAGGGCGAGGTGGCCGCAGTGATCGGCTTCGACAAGCACGAGCGAGGTGCGTTCGCCGCCGACCCGGCGTCCTACGGACTCGATGCCTGGTACGGCACCACCGGGCTGATGGTCACCACCCAGTATTTCGCGATGCGTACCAGGCGGTACCTGCACGAGCACGGCGTCCCCGACCTGACGCTGGCTCAGATCGCGGCACGGGCGAGCCGGGGCGGAGCCGCCAATCCGAACGCCTGGCGGCGTCGCGCACTCACCACGGAGGAGGTACTGGCCGCCCCGATGGTCTCCGACCCGCTGACCAATCTCATGTTCTGCCAGCCCGACGAGGGCGCCGTCGCGCTGATCCTCGCCCGCGGCGCACGGGCGTTCGACCTGTGCGAGGCACCGGTACGACTGGCGTCGGTTGCCGTCCGGACCCGCGGACCGGGATCGTTCGAGGTGTTCAGTCCTTGGCTCGCACCCCATCGCTCCGGTAGTCCCACCCGTGCGGCCGCCCAGGACGCGCTGCGGCAGGCGGGCATCACCGTCGCGGACGTGCAGGTCGCCCAGGTCCAGGACACCGACTGCGGCTCCGAGCTGATCCACCTCGCGGAGACCGGGTTGTGCCGGGACGGGGAGCAGACCGCGCTGCTCACCGATGGCGCGACCGAGGCCACCGGTCGGCTACCGGTGAACACCGACGGCGGCTGCCTGGCCAATGGCGAACCGATCGGCGCCTCCGGGCTGCGGCAGGTGCACGAGGTCGTCCGGCAATTGCAGGTCCGCGCCGCCGGAACCGCCGTCCGCGGCGATCCACGCATCGGCTTCACCCACGTCTACGGGGCGCCCGGCGTCTCGGCGTGCACCGTGCTGATGCGGCCGGACCGATGACGATCCCGGACCCGCAGACCTGGGCGGCCGACGTCCGCGCGTGGCTGCAGGGCGCCGCCGGCACGGCCGCCGCGGCCAGCCGCTCGCCCGACCTGGCCGTGTTCCGCAACCTGAGCGACGAGCAGGAGACGGACCTCCTCGCCGCGATCCGCCACTACCGCCGGGCCCGCTACGACGCCGGGTACGGCGCGCTGACCCTGCCGGTCGAGCACGGCGGCGGCGGCCTGCCGGCGTCCTTCGCCGTGCTGTTCTCCCAACTGGAGGCGTCCTTCGCCGTCCCACCGTCGACCGAACTGATCAGCGTGACCACGGGGCTCGTCGCGCCGGCGCTCGCGCTCTACGGCTCCCCCGAACTGCGGGAGCGGTTCCTCACCCCCTTGCTGCGCACCGACCTGCTGGCGTGCCAACTGTTCAGCGAGCCCGGCGCCGGATCCGACCTGGCCGCGGTGGCTTGCCGCGCGGTCCGCGACGACGGACCGGACGGCGCGCCCGACTGGGTCCTCGATGGGCAGAAGGTCTGGTCCTCCGGGGCCAGGCACGCCGACCTGGGCCTGCTGCTCGCACGGACCGACCCGACCGTCCCCAAGCACGCCGGCATCACGGCCTTCCTCGTCCAGCTCGACCTGCCCGGCCTCACTGTGCGGCCGATCCGCCAGATGAGCGGCGGCAGCAGCTTCAACGAGGTGTTCCTGGACCAGGTTCGGATCCCGGACTCCTTCCGGGTCGGGGAGGTCGGCCAGGGCTGGGCGGTGGCGACCGCGACGCTCGCGTTCGAGCGGCAGGCCTCCGGGACCGGCACCCGGCGCAAGGGCGGCTCGTTCGACGACCTGCTCGCGCTGGCCCAGGCACAGGGGCTCAGCGCAGATCCGGTTGTGCGCCAGCAACTCGCCGACCTGTACGTGCGCAGTGTGCTGAAGGCCTGGACCGCGCAGCGGGTCGCCCGGGCGGCTGCGGCAGGCGTCTCCCCCGGCCCGGCGGGCTCGGTGGGGAAGCTCGTGGCCGCCGACCTGCTGGTGCGCACCGGCGAGCTCGCCGCCGATCTGTTGGGGCATCAGATTCTCGCGGACCACGGCGACGGGACCTTCGCCTGGACCGAACATCTGCTCGGCGCCCCCGGTTACCGGCTGGCCGGCGGAACGGACCAGATCCAGCGCAACGTGATCGCCGAACGCGTCCTCGGTCTGCCTGCCGAGCCGCGGGTGGACAAGGACGTCCCGTTCGCCGATCTGCCCAAGGGCTGAGCTACCAGGCGAGGAGATCGGCGAGTTCCTCGCGGGCGACCGCGCCGCTGCCGAGCAACGCGGCGTCGGCTCGGGCCCGGCGGAAGTACAGGTGGGCGTCGTGCTCCCAGGTGAAGCCGATTCCCCCGTGCAGCTGGACCGCCTCGGCGCTGACGAACCGGTAGGCGTCGGAACACCAGATCCGGGCCACGAGCGCGGCCTCGGCGAGTGCGTCCGGATCGTCATGGACCTCGACCGCGCGCCCGACCGCCGAGCGGGCCATCTCCACCTGGACGAGCATGTCGGCCAGCGTGTGCTTGACCGCCTGGAAGCTCCCGACCGCGCGGCCGAACTGGCGCCGTTCCTTCACGTAGGCGACGGTCCGGTCCAGGCACTCCTGCGCGCCGCCGAGCTGCTCCGCGGCCACGGCGACCCGGGCGACCGCCATCGCGGCGCTCATCACCGCGGATCCGTCGTCGCTCAGCCGGATCGCCATGACATCGCCGACGCGCACCCGGGCCGCGGGACGTGACAGGTCGAGCGATTCCGCCGGTTCGACCACCACGCCGTCCTGGCGGAGGTCGATGAGCTCCAGATGCTCCCCGAACTGGGCGACCAGCCATCGCGCCCCGGCAGCGTCGGGCACCACCGGACCGGTCCCGTCGCGTGAGATCAGGGAGGCCGTCACCGCGGTCTGCCGGCCGGCCGCGATCTCGGTGAGCACCGGTCCCGCCGCGGGACCGCAACGAGCCAGAACCTGACCCGCCATCACGGTGCTGGTCAGGAACGGCACCGGCAGCAGTGCGGCCCCGAGCTCCTCGGCCACGGCCGCGATCTCCGGCACGCCCCCGATGCCGTCGGCACTCCCGGGCAGTCCCAGCGCCGCGATGCCGACCTGCTCGCTCAGCACCGACCACGCCTTGGCGTCCCACGCGGCGCCGGGTCCCAACGTGCGGACGACCGTCGGCCCGCCGAGGTCTGCGCAGACGTCGCGCACGGCCGCACGCAGCTCGGCGATCAGCCCGGCGCGTTCGGTGTCCAGGGTCACGTGCCCGGCACCCACTGTTCGTACAGGTGGTGGAAGTGCCGGATCCGGCCCTCCTGGTAGCCGGACAGCGTCACCCCGGTGCGCCCGGTACTGAGCAGCCCGCGCTGGACGGCCTCGAGGTTGAACTCGTCCTGGTCGAAGACCCGGGCCAGCGAGCCGAGAACCTCGACCGCATCACGCCAGTGGTCATCCCCGCCGAGCCGGATCTCCGACGCCGACGGCGGGCGCTCGCCGGCGAACGGCGCGAGCAGCATGACCTCCATCAGGGCCGAGCGGTGGTCGTCGCCGTTCGGTCGGAACCGGTAGAAGATCTGGTTGTAGGCGCCCCACGGATGCGCGTTGGGGAAGACGTTGACGAAGTAGCTGTCGACGAGTTCCGCGTCGCAGAGCAGCTCGGCGCCCGGACCGAGGGTGGGCCGCAGCGCCGTGCGCGCGGCCTCGGCCAGTACCTGGCGCGCCGTCGCGCCCGGCGGAACCCTCAGCGCGGGCGGGTCGTCGAGGCGGACGTCCAGCGCCGAGTCCAGCTGCTCCTGCTCGCTGGGCCGCCATCCGATGAGCGGGCTCGCGACCCCGCGCGGGGAGATGGTGCGCGTGACGTTGCCGAAGACGTCGTACTGGCTGTTCGCGTCGCCGAAGCCCGGCAACAGCTGGGGATGTGTGGTCACGACGTGGTAGCTCTCCAGGAACGCCTCCTGGACCAACTTCCAGTTGGCGTTGACCACCTTCGTGACGTGCGCTCGGACGTAACGCTCCGCCAGCGGCCAGCGCTCGAAGAGGTCGGGCAGCACACCCAGGAACGAGCCCAGCGACGCCGCGGCCGGGTCCGGGTTGAGGAACACGAAGCCCCCCCAGGTGCCGATCCGTAGCCGCGGCAGTTCGAACTCCTCCGGCCGGACCTGCGGGAAGTCCCACTCGCTCGGAATGCGCTTCAGCTGTCCCTGCAAGGACCAGCAGAACCCATGGAAGCTGCATTGCAGCTCCTCGACCCGACCCGGCGCATCGCGCAGGGCGCGGCCACGGTGCAGGCAGGCGTTCGGGAAGGCACGTAATCCCTCGGGGCCCGGCGCGTGGCGCACCACCAGGAACGACCGGTCCGCGATGTCGTAGACGAACGTGTCCCCCACCTGCGCCAGCTGCTCCGCCCGGCAGACCACCTGCCAGACCCGCGACCACAGGTGCTGCTTCTCCAGCTCGTGGGCCTCGCGCGAGAGGTAGCGAGCGATCGGCACGTCGGCCAGCCCCAGGTCGGCCGGAACGTTCCAGCGCATCGTCTCCGGCACCTCGCGGGAGTCCGCGTCGAGCAACTCCTGGTAGCTGAGACCGCGCGGCGGACGGCGCTGGTCCTGCACCGTCATGACGTCGTCTCGGGCGTCTCGAAGCGCCGGCTCCGGCCGGCCGCGCCGCCGGCCGTCGGGCCGCCGCTGGCGATCCACCGGCACATCTCGGGATCGACGCTGACCAGCTCGCCGGCGATCCGCCTGCCGTCGCGATCGAAGCGCCCGGTCACGCCCTGACGGTCAGTCACCTGTACCGGACCGAGGCCGTCGTCCGCCCATTCGTACGTGGCGCCCGTGAGCGGATGGACGAGGCGTCGCATGACACCGAATGGTAGGCGCGACAGTGCTTCATAACAAGACTCGACATAAAGTTACTCTTGCTGCATGAGCTTAGTTACTCGATAGTGAGTACAGCTATTCCGAGCCGGGAGGAACGCGTGGACGTGGTCGGCAGGACCGCCGTCGTGACCGGTGCGGCGAGCGGAATCGGACACGCGACGGCAGCCGCGCTGGCGGGCGCCGGGATGGCCGTCGTGGTCGCCGACATCGACGGTGCCGCGGCGAAGGAGGCCGCGGCCCGCTTGACCGGCCACGGGCACCAGCCGGTCGAGACCGACGTGTCGGACCCCGCTTCCCTGGCCGCCCTCTTCGCCGAGCTGGCCAGTGCCGGCCGGGACTTGGCCTGCGTCGTCAACGCCGCCGGCATCATGTCCGGCGGCGACCCCTGGCCGGGCAGCGACCTGCGCAGGATGGCGCGGGTGCTGGCCGTCAACGGCGGTGGCGCGATCACCACGACCACCTTGGCCGCGACCTACCCGGTGCCGGGCGATCGCGTCGTGGTGAACGTCGGCTCTGCCGCGGGCATCCGCGTCCTGCCTCCCGACCCGGCGTACGCCTTCACCAAAGCGGGCCTGCTGCACTTCACGCGGTCCGCGGCCGCGGGTGGCAGCGGCCTTCGGGTGAACATCGTGCTGCCGGGCATGGTCCGCACTCCCCTGCTTGCGACCAGCGGGCGGGACGGAGTCGCCGATTGGCTGGTAAAGCGGGTCGCGGGTCCCTTGCTCACCCCGGAGCAGGTCGCCGAACCGATCCTCAGGCTGGTGGCCGGTGACCACAACGGTGAAGCGTGGTCGATCGAGCTCGACCCGACCGATCCCACGCGGGCCCTGGTGCAGGTCGTCGGGTGATCGCGCCGACGACCGAGGCCCTACTGGACCGCGAGGCCTCGGAGCGGATGTACGAGCTCATGCTCACGACGAAGCTGGCCGACGACCAGGCCCGCGAGGAGACCAAGGCGGGCCGCCTGCAGGCCGCGTTCTACCCGGTCCGCGGCCTGGAGGCGGTCTGCGCGGCGCTCGGTGAGGTGCTGCGCCCGGACGATCAGCTGGTCTCGACCTACCGCAACCTCGGCGACGCCCTCGCCAAGGGCGTCAGCCTGCGGGCAATCATGGCCGAGCTCTACGGCCGTATCGACGGGGTGTCAAAGGGCAAGGGCGGGGCGATGCACCTGCACGACACCGCGGTCGGGTTCATGACGACCACCGGCATCGTCGGCTCGGGCCTGCCGATCGCCCTCGGACTCGGCCTGGGCGCGCAGCTGGACGGCTCCGACCGCGCCGTGGTGGTCACCTTCGGCGACGGGGCGACGTCGATCGGCGCCGCGCACGAGGCGCTGAACCTGGCCGTGTTGTGGAGGCTACCGATCCTGTTCCTCTGCCAGAACAACCAGTGGGGCGAGCACACCCCGATCGCCGAGTACGCCGGGTCCACCGACCTGCGCGCCCGGGTCGAGGCCTACGGCATGCCCGCGCACCGGGTCGACGGCTTCGATCTGTTCGCCACCCTGCGATGCCTGCGCGACGCGGTCGCGTCGTTGCGCGCGGGCCGCGGCCCGGTGTTCGTCGAGGCGATGACCTACCGGCTGACCGGGCACACCGGCACGGCCGACTTCAGTTACGTGCCCGCCGACGAGCTCGCCGCCGCCATGGCGCGCGACCCGGCCCCGGTGTTCCGTTCGTGGCTGGTCGAGTCCGGGACCCTGACCCAGGGCGAGGCCGACGAGGTGGAACACCGGGCCGAACAGGCGGTGGCGGACGCCTTCGCGTTTGCGCAAGCGAGTCCGCTGCCGGGGCCCGCCGAGCTCTGGACCGACGTCTTCGCCACTGACGTGGTCACCTGGGAGGAGCGCTGACCGTGCTTGCCGAACCGAAGACCGAGGAGATGACCTCGGCCGTCGCGATGAACTCCGCACTCGACTGCGCGATGGCCGCCGACCCCAAGGTGATCCTGCTCGGCGAGGACATCGCCGACCCGATCGGCGGCGTGTTCAAGGTGAGCAAAGGCCTGTCGACGAAGTACGGAGCCCACCGCGTTCGGGCCACCCCGATCTCCGAGCAGGCCATCGTCGGTACGGCCATCGGACTGTCGCTGGCCGGATATCGCCCGGTCGCGGAGATCATGTTCTTCGACTTCATCACGGTCGCGATGGACCAGATCGTCAACCACGCAACGAAACTGCGGTACATGTCCGGCGGTGCGACGCCGGCACCGATCACGGTGCGCACGACCGTGGGCGGCAGCCGGTTCGGCGCCCAGCACGCGCAGTCTCTGGAGGCGTGGTTCATGCACACCCCCGGCATCAAGGTCGTGATGCCGTCCAACCCGGTGGACGCGAAAGGCCTGCTGACCTCCTGCATCTTCGACGACGACCCCTGCCTGTTCATCGAGCACCTCAACCTCGCCTACAGCAGCAAGGCCGAGGTCCCGGTCGACGACCTCCGGATGCCGCTGGGGAAGGCGAACGTGCTCACAGCCGGCGGCGACGTCACGCTGATCACCTACGGGGCGACCGTCCCCCTGGTCCGCGCCGCCGCCGAAACCCTGGCGGGGCAAGGGATCAGCGCCGAGATCATCGACCTGCGCACCCTGATGCCGCTGGACCTCGACACCGTCTTCGAGTCGGTGAGCAAGACCCGCCGGGCCGTGGTCGTGCACGAGGCGACCCAGTTCATGGGCCCCGGCGCCGAGATCGGGGCACAGATCCACGAGCAGCTCTTCGGCGAGTTGCTCGGCCCGGTGCTCCGGGTCGGCGCGAGGTTCACACCGGTGCCGTTCTCGCCGGGGTTGTCGAACGCCCCCTCGACCGAGCGCATCCTCACCGCCGTGCACTCCCTGCTGGACCAGCCCTAACGTCAGCGAAAGCGCTAGTAGGTGAGCAGGTCGAGGGCCTCGAGGTGATGGCGGTCGTTGAGGCTCTCCACCACCCGGCGGCCGTCGAGCGAGGCGCGGACCACGGACACCGAGGCGTGCGCCGGCAGGAAGAACATGTCCGCGCCGATGCCGAGCAGCTGCGCGAGGTAGGCGTTGATCACGCCCCCGTGACAGACCACGGCGATCGCCTGCCCCGCGTGACGGTCGATCACGTCCTCAATCGCAGCGGTGGCCCGGGCCCGCAGCTCTTTGCCGGTCTCGCCGAACGTGTAGACATCCCACCGGCGGGTGCGGGCGAACTCGACGTGGGCTGCGGCCCAGACCTCGGCGCCGACGTGGTCGGGGGGCCAGACGTCGGCGGGCATGTCGGCGTAGGCGTCGACCTCCGCAAGGTCGGGACGCACCAACGGTTCGACCCGGTGGCCGGCCGCGATCACCTCGGCGGTGGCCCGTGCCCGCAGCATGTGGCTGCATGCGACGGCCGCGAGCGACTCCACCGCCAGGTGCTCGGCCACCACGGCCGCCTGCCGGCGGCCGGTCCCGGTCAGCTCACCGTCCAGCCAGGCCTGCGGCATCACCCCCGCCGGCGTCGACTCCTGCTGGGCATGGCGCACCAGGAGCAGGCGCGTGAACTCCGTCCCGTCGCGCAGCAGCGCGGGATCGAGGTCGATGTACGGGGGCGGGATCACCGCTGGAGGAGGCCCTCGGACCGGATCCGGTCGGCGAAGCACTCCAACCACGTCCAGCCATTGACCAGGACGCGGTCGTCGCCCTGGCGGCGCGTCACGCCACCCTGGGCGCGGTACCCGCCCCAGCGGGCCTTGTTGAAGCCGCCCATCTGCTGGGTGGGATCGCCGGTGAAGATCCAGCCCCCGGCCGGGCCGAGGTCGTAGGTGCCGGTGGCCACGTAGTCCTCGGCGTCGAGGATGAAGTCACCGCCGACGTCGGTGCAGACAGCCGTCGCCCGGTCGCCCTCGACCACGACCCCGGCGCTCCAGCCCTGCCGCCCCCGCACGATGTGGCCGAACTCCACCGTGCCGTCGTCGAACTTGTTCGCGAAGACGTTCCAGGAGATCTGCAGATCGGTGTACCAGCGGTACTCCTTCCACTCCGCGCCGTGCTGGAAGTACAGGTGGTCGAAGAACACCGGGCCCTCGACCGGTTCACCGAGCACCGAGCCGGTGACCCAGTAGGACTGGCTGGCATAGCCCAAGGGTTCGCTGCGGGCGGGCGCGAAGAACTGCACACCGTGGGCGGAACGCGCCCCGGACAGCGCGACAGCCGGCCCCTCGGTCCATGTGAAGTGCTCGTCGGTGATGGTCAGGTCGATCGGCAACTCGGCGGAGGCGTGCAACATCCCCTTGGACTTCCAGTTCCGCCGCAGCGGTTCGAAGTCGCGTACCAGTTCGCCCTTGGCGCTGCGGCCGGACTCCGGCGCGAGCTCCATCGCCCCGGAGGAGTTGGTCAGGATGTAGTTCCCGCCCGACATCGGGCCGATGAACTTGCGTTCCACGATGTAGGTCTTGCCCGAGGCGGTGGTGAAGCCGCCGTAGATGTACTGCGACTGCAGGGTCATGCCGTTGAGCTGCTGCTCGGGCATGATCGCCGACAGGTCGGGCTCGTAGATCCCCGCGACGTTGCAGAAGTTGTAGTCCCCGACCAGTTGCCGCTTCTCGCCCACTGCGCCACCTCGAGTTACTTACTTTATGTTGTCTCTAGTAATCCAGCATCGCACCAGCGCCGGGTCGATGCAAGACACGGTGTCAAGTAAGTAGGATGCGCAGGTGACCATCCCGACGCGGCGACCGGCGCACCGGCCCTCCCGCCGAAGCGCCATCGTGAGCACCGCCCTGGAGCTCATTGCGGAGAGCCAGGCGGACGCGGTCACCATCGCGGATATCGCGGCGGCCGCGAAGATGACGCCCGCGGCGATCTACTACCATTACGCCTCCCGCGACGCGATCCTGCTCGAGGGCTTTCAGGGGGTCAGCCAGACCTACCGGGCCGCCATCGACGCGGGAGTAGACCGGGTCAAGGCAGGGGAATCGATCGGCTGCATCGCCGGGGAGATCATGACCTGGGCGAAGTCCTCCCCCGGGGCGCGTGCTTACGTCCTGTCCGCCTCCGGCCTCTCCTCCGCCGTCGAAGGTGTCCTGCGCCACGACCGCATCCACGCCGTCGAGCAGCTCCGGGTGGCGGTGAAGGCAGCGCGGCCGGGCGTCCGGGCGGCGGAGGCATCGGTACTGGCAGTCGCCCTGCTCTCGCTCACCGAGGCGGCGGTCGCCTCGATGCTGACGCTGGACCGGGCCCGCAAGGGTCTGAGCGAGACGCGGTTCCGCCTGGAGGTCGAGGCGCTCGCCGAGGGCGTCATCACCCCTGGTGGGTAGCCGTCAGCTCCGCTCCTGCGCGACAGCCATCATCCGCAGGGAGACCTCCTCGTAGGCCTTGCGCAACGCCGCCTTGGACTGCCCGGCAAGCGGGCCCTCCCCGAGCCGCAGCGAGTGCACGTTCGTACCGAGAGAGAACAGGCTCCGCATCATCAGCGAGGTCGTGGTCCAGCGCAACGCGGTGTCGCGCCGATTATTCGGCGCCGAGGGGACCTGCAGGTAGTCGACCATCCGCTCGATGTGCCGGCGTTCGAAGTCCTGCCGGATGCGCAGCGAGTTCGCGGTCGCTCCGGGAAGCTGGTGGTAGAGCAGCTTCGCCGGCTCCGGGTTGTTCTCCACCCAGTCCCAGACCGCCCCGATCACCCGGCTGAAGCTGAGTTCGTCACCCTCGGGCCGGGCCTTCTCGACGACCTCGTCCAGTTGGGCGAAGACGTGGTCGAGCGCGGCTTCGTACAGCTCGTCCTTGCTGGCGAAGTGGTAGTACACCGCGGTGGTCACCACGTCGGCCTCGGCGGCCACGTCCTGGATGCTGGTGCCCTGGAAGCCCTCCCGGGCGAACACGCTGACGGCGCAGCGGACGACGTGGTCACGCCGGTTGGGCCGCCGGGCGAGCTGTACCGATCGTGTTACCGGTGCCGACCGTGCCAACGCCCTGGGTCCTATTCCTCGTTCCCTCACCTGTCCAGCACGCATCTTGCCCGACCGTACCGCCCGATCACGGGAGGGCGAGCACGAGGACCGTGCCCGCCGTCCCGTCGACCTCGACCTCCATGCCGTCCACCAGCCGGACCGTCGCGTCGGCCGTGTCGCACACCGCGGGGATCCCGAACTCGCGCGCGACCACTGCGGCGTGCGACAACATGCCGCCGATGTCGGTGACGACCGCGGCCGCGTGGCCGAACAGCGGGGCGTATCCGACGTCGGTGACCTGGGTGACGAAGACCTCACCCGGCTCGAGGAGGTCGGCCGTTTCGGGCTTGACGACCCGCACCCGCCCGCGGGCCTTCCCGCCCGCCGCAGCCACGCCGGTGAGGCGGTCGCCGGCGGCAAGGGTGGGCACATCGGGCTCCGGCTCCCACGGCGCGACGAACGCGATCGGCAGCCGGATTGCGGCCAGCCGTTCCCGCTCCGCCCGGCGGCGGGTGACGGCCGCCTGCGCATCGGTGCCGGGCGCGAACAGCTCGGCGTAGGCCAGGTAGAAGACGTCCGACGGATCGCGCAGCACGCCGGTGACCGTCAGGCGCCGGCCCTGCTCCCGGGCGATGGACCGCATCACCCCGATAACCCGCACCAGCGCGTCCCGGTCGCGTTCGCGCTCCCCCGTGGCCCACCGCGCCAGCGCGACCGCCGGCCGTGCCCGCCTCGGGACGGCGACGGCGCCGTGCGGCCCGGAACGCGTCGCGCCCGGGGCGGCGAGCACGCAGGCCGCCTTCCCGACGGTGCGCAGCACCAGGTCGGGGTCGTCGGCGAATACCGAGGAGGCGAGTTCGCACTCGGCCGGCCCCCGGTGGCCGAACGTCCGCAGCGCCTCGGTGACCGCGGTCGCGAAGCCGGGCGAGACGGCCTCCATCCGACCGAGCAGTCCGCTGCCCCCCTCGCGCAGGACGGCCAGCACCGCCGGTTCGGCCGCGGCCAGCTCCGCCAGTCGCCGCACCCCGCTCAGGCCCTCCGCACTGGTGAGGCCCTCGCCGACCTGGACCACGACGCCGGTCCGGCCGGCCAGCTGCTCGGCGGTGTTGGTCCCGGCACCGGAGAGGATCGCGCCCAGCGCGGCCAGCCGCCAGCCGTGGCACTGCAGGTCGTAGCCGAGGTTGAACATCGATTCCAGGGCCGCGTCGGACAGGCCGAGCGGATCACCGGCCAGGCGCTCCAGCCGCGCGACCTGACGCAGCATCTCGTCGATGTCCCTGCGGTAGCCGGTGAGCACGCCACCCAGACGCAGGCCCATCGCGCCGCCGGCCTGCGCCTTGCCGCGGCGCGTGGTGACCTTGTCCATCGGGAGGTCGGCGAAGTTCAGCGGCGGCAGGTCCGCGACGTGGCGCCCGAGGTACTGCGCGGCGAAGGACTCCGCGTCCCAGCCCGGAGAAAGCTCTCCGATGGCGGCACCGGTGGCCACGTTCATGTACACGCGGTGGCCCTGGATGCTGAACATCCGGGCGTGCGCCTCGGTCCGCGCGACCCCGGTCAGGCCGACGAAATGCACGGCGGCGACGCCGGCCTGCGCGAATGCAGGCGCGACCGCGGTGAGCGACAGCGGCGTGGCAGGCCCGGGCAGCGCTTCGGAGAAGTTGGTGGCGACGAACGTCGAGAACCGGGGGTCGACGGGGCTGTCGAACTCGCCGACATGGTCGGGCTTGGCGCCCGGCTCGAGCGGCCCCCCGTCCAGCGCCGGGGTGTCCGAGGGAACCCGGCCCGGCCGGAACTGCTGCTTCCACGGCATGCTTACCGCCTTGTCGCCGACGCCGAGGACGCCGACCAGCGACAGCCGGGTGTCCTCCAGAGCGTCCGGGCCCGACCACGCGCACTCGAACCCGAACTCCTCGCGCTGCCGCGTGGTGTCCAGCAGCGGCTGGTAGAGCACGAAGCGGAAGTCGCCCACGTTCACCGGGAGCAGCTTGCGCTTGTACAGCGCCGCGATGCCCTTCTCCAGCCGGTCCTCACGGATCCGCACGATGCGCTTGCCGAATGCGGCAGCCACCTGCTCCACCGAGACGATCTCCTCCGCGGCGAGATTGACCGGACCGGCCGGACCCCGCTCGCAAGCGACGGCGAAGAAACTACCGACGTCGTCGGCGTGCACGACCTGCCAGCTGACCTCCCGGCCCTTGGCGACGGCGATGGCGGGGCCGGCGAGCAGGTTGCGGACCCGGTTGTCGATCCGCCGGCCGACCACGATCGGCGAGCGGATGCTGATGGCGTCGACGTCGGCGGCGGCCAGCAGCGCCTCCGCCTCGGCCTTGTGCACGGCATAGGTCGCCTCCGGGTGGGGCGCGAGCGGGGTGCTCTCCAGGAGCCGGGCGCGGTCGTCCGGCTTGGGACCGTAGGCGGTCGTCGAGCTGGCGAAGACAACCCGGCGGACCCCGGTGCGCTCCATGGCGGCGAGCACGTTCTCGGTGCCACCGATGTTGATGGCCCGCTCCGCCGGGTCGCCGAAGAGCGCCTCGATCGCCCAGGCGCAGTGCGCGACCACGTCGCACCCCTCGAGGGCGCGGGTCAGGGCGTCGAGGTCACGGATGTCCGCGGCGACGTATTCGGCACCGACGCACGGACTGGCCGGCAGCCGGCGCGACAGCCCGATCACCCGGTGCCCGCGGCGCAGGAGACGTCCGGTGATCTCGCGCCCGAAGACCCCGCTCGCTCCGGTTACCAGGATCGTCCGGGGACGGTGCTCGACGTCAGGACTGGTCATCCTGCTCCTTCACAGACAGCTGGGTTTGTTGCCCCGGGGTGCGGTCCACTTGCCGTCGACGACCTGCATCGGGAATGCGCACATGTTGTTCACGTGCGCCGGCGGCTTGCCAGGGACGTAGGTCAGGGGCTGGCTCGTCCCGCCAAGGGTCTCGCTCTTGAACGTGTAGAGCCCTTTGAGCAGGAGCGCGGTCGACGGAGTCGCATCCGGCGCGATCGACTGCGCCGCCTTGGCGAAGATGTCCGCGACGTTCCAGCCCTGCGCGTGTGCGGCGAAGATCTGATCCAGACCCACCGTCTGAAGCAGGACCGAGCGGAACCGCTTCTCTTCGGGCAGCCCGTTGTCGATGAACGGGAACTGCTGGCTCGGAATGATCAGCCGGTCCATCGCCGGGTTGCTCGGGGAACTGGGGTCGGTCAGCACCGGGGCGGTGACGTAGGTCGGTTTGTAACCCTGGCGCGAGCAGTCCCGGCCGATCCGCTTGACCGAGTTGATATCGATGCGCAGGAACAGCACCTGGGCCCCGGCGTTGCGCGCCTGCAGGCAGTTGGCGGTGAAATCCGGTGCGGTCAGTGACGCCCGGCCGGCGAACACCGGCGTGAACCCCGCCTTCGCGGAGAAGCCACCGAACGTGGTGGCGTAGTCGCTGCACTGCTGCACCTCCTGGCAGGAGATGAAACCCACCTTGAGGCCCTTGCCGAGCAGGTCGCGAGCGGCGGCGAACTCGGTGCCGTTCAGGGCAATGCCGGCCGCACCGAAGCCGAAGATCATCGGACTGGTGGGCGCCAGCAGGTTCGAGTCGTCGCCGTCGAGGATCGGGATGCCCTTGGCCCCGACGTAGTCGACGGCGGCCTGCGACAACGAGGCGCCGTGGGTGTTCCCGACGAAGCCGATCACCTTGTCCTGCTCGACCATCCGTCGCAACTGCGCCAGGTAGTTCGCCGGGTCCCCGCCGTCGTCAGCGACGATCAGCTTGATCGGGTGATCGTTGATTCCACCCCGGGAGTTCAGGTCGGTGATGTTCGCCTGGATTGCGGTGAGCACGGGCCGGAAGGACGTCCCGTAGAGACCGGTGATGCTGCCGACGAAGCCCACCGTGATCGGCAGGTGGTTGGCCTGCGCCTGCACACCACCGTGGCCGGCAGCCGTCGTGGCCGGCTTGGCCTCGCCACCGACACCCGCCGTGGCGGGCTTGGCCTTGCCGCCCGCGGCCGACGGGTCGCTCGCCTCGGTCCCGGCCGCTCCAGGCGCGCGCGTGGCGGCCCTACCGGTCGCGCCCGGGTTCGTGGTGCCGCTGACGACCGTCACCGGCACCGCATCGGTCGCGCTTGTGCCGGCCGGCCCGCCGGCCGCGGCGCCGGTCGCGTCGGTGCGGCCGGACGAGACCGGCGCGCCCTGCTGGGCGGCCACGATCTCGGCGCGGCTCAGGCTTGTGGCGCAGCCGCTGAGCAGGACGAGTCCGCACAGGACCACGGGCGTCCGGCGGGTCAGGCGATTCATCGCGGTACTCCTTCGGTGGACGCTCCGGCGGGCACCGGCTCGAGGCCTGCGTAGGACTGGAAGATCCGCTCCTCGTCGAGCTCGTGCGGCTCGCCGACGAAGCAGATACGCCCGCGGGAGAGCAGGACGACGTAGTCGGCCAGCGCCAGCGCCTTGCCGACGTACTGCTCGACCAGGAGCAGCGAGGCCCCCCGGGCACGCAGCGCGGCGAGGAAGGCGAAGACCTCGTCGACCACGACCGGGGCAAGCCCCATCGAGACCTCGTCGAGCAGGACCAGGCGCGGGGACTGCAGGTAGGCGCGGGCCATGGCGACCATCTGCTGCTCACCGCCACTCATCGATCCCGCGCGCTGGTTCATCCGGCGGCCCAACGTCGGGAACGCCCGAACCGCCAGGTCCAGCTCGGCGGCGCGGTTGCCCAGGAACAGCGTCAGGTTCTCCCGAACGGTGAGCCCCGGGAATACCGCACGGCCCTCGGGGACCGTGCAGACGCCGTGCCGCACCAAGTCGTGCGGCGCACGACCCGTCACATCCACGCCGTCCACGAGCACCTTGCCGCGCATCGGCCGCAGGGTGCCCGCCGCGACCCGCAGCAGCGTGGTCTTGCCCGCGCCGTTCGGACCGAGCAGGGCCACCGTGCTCCCGTCGGGCACCACCAGGTCGACGTCGCTGAGCACGGGCGCACCTGTGTACCCGGCGGTGACGTCGCGCAGCTCAAGCACGGGCCGGCTCCTCGAAGGTACCGAGGTAGGCCCGGCGGACCCGATCGTCGCGGAGCACGGCCTCGGTCGGTCCGTCGCACAGATGCACGCCGAAGTCCAGGACGTAGAGGTACGCGCAGATCTCGCGGACGAGGGTCATGTCGTGCTCGACGACCAACACCGAAGATCCGGTGTCGGCCACGATGTCGCGCACGATCCGGGCGAATGCGTCGGTCTCGGCGGGGTCCAGGCCCGAGGACGGCTCGTCGAGCAGCAGAACCGGGGAGCGGCCGCACACGGCCCGCGCCAGCTCCACCAATCGCCGCTGACCGGTCGAGAGCGAGCCCACGCGGCGGCCGGCGAGATCGGAAATGCCGCACACCTCCAGCGCGTCGCGCACCCGAGCTGCCTGCGCGGTCCGGGCCCCCCGCGGGGCGAGGAAGCACTTCCACGGCCGCCCACCGGCCTGCCGTGCCTCGACCGCGAGTCCGACGTTCTCCGCGACCGGGAGCGAGTCGCACAACGCGAAGCGCTGGAACGTCCGCCCGATGCCGTGCCGCGCGCGGTGCGCGGGCGACCAGGAGCTGACGTCGACACCGAGCAACTCCACGTAGCCGGCGGCCGGGTTCACCGTGCCTGCGCACGCGTTCAAGGTCGTCGTCTTACCGGCCCCGTTCGGTCCGATCAGACCGACGACCTCCCGCGCCCGCACCTCCAGGTCCAGGGCGTCCACCGCGCGCGTTCCACCGAACTGGACCGTCAACCCGCGCGTGGCCAGCACCTGCTGCTCGGGCCGCGCATCGATCGGAGCGTTCACCCCCGCACCCCCGCGTGGGTCGGTCGTGCGACCTGACGGGGCGGCAGAAACTCCCGGCGGCGCAGCCGCGAGGCCACCCGGCCGCGGTCCCAACCCCGGTTCAAGTCGAACTGACGGTCCGACAGAAGGCTCGCGGCAATGGCCGCCGCCCCGAAGATCGCGGTGTACCAGCCAGGGTCCAGATGGATCTGCGTGGGCATGACCGCCAGTGCGTACGCCGCAGCCGAGGCGCGGATCACGGTGGCCCGCGAACCGAACAGAGCGAGAACGGCGACCCAGGTCAGGCCGACCGTGTAGCCGTAACCACGGCTGCTCGCCTGGAGCGTGACCCCGGAGGCGAGCGCCCCGCCGATCGCGGCGAGGAAGCCCGCGACACAGAAGACGGCCGTGCGGATCGTCGTGGTGTCGCCGCCGTTGGCCGCCACCGCGTCGGCGGACTCCGCGTTCGCCTGAAGCAGCCGACCCAGCCGCGCGCGCTGAATACCGAAGACCGTCGCGGCGGCCAGGGCGGCCATGGACACGCAGAGGTAGTAGTAGCCGCGGTCCTCAGCGAGGTCCAGTCCGAACAGCGAGATCCCCGGCCGCGCGACGGCGCGGAAGCCGCCGCCGAACATCGCCTGCGTCGGATACACCAGCTGCTGGAGCAGCACCGCGAACGCGAAAGTCGCCAGCGCCAGATAGAGCCCGGAAAGGCGCAGGGTCGGCAGCGCCACCGCCACTGCGACCGGAACCGCGATCAGGCCTGCGGCCGGCAGCGCCAACCCCCACGGCAGCCCGGCATCGAGGAACTGACTCATCGCGGCAGCGCCGATGGCCGCGAAGGCGGCGTGGGCCAGCGAGACCTGCCCCGAGGTCCACACCATCAGCCCGAGGCCGAGGAAGACCACCACCAGACTCGCAGCGGTGGTCCATACCGACAGGGAAGTGTCGACGAAAGCCGGGATCAGCACGGCCACGAGCGCGAGGGCGAGGACCGCCTCCCAATGCAGCCGCGGTGTGACCGCCCGCCCGGTGGCGGTCCGGTTGCTGCCGGGGACGTCGAAGAACTTCCGCGCCGGGGTCACCACGAGCAGCGCGAACAGCACGAGGAACGGCGCGACGTCGGGGATCCCGGCCCAGAACGGCGAGTTCGGCAAGTGCTCGCCGATGATCTTGGCGCTGAGCGTCGACGCCACGCCGATCGCTACGCCACCGACGAACGTCCCGCCGATCGAACCGAAGCGACCCACCGCAGCCGCACCGAAGGCTTGGACCACGAGCAGCGCCAGCACGACGGTGTCGAGGCCGAGACTGGGCGCCAGCAGCAGGCCGGTGGCGCAGGCGAACACCGAGCTGATCACCCAGGCACCGCGGCGGACCGAGGTTGGATTGTCGCCCTCGTAGGAGAGCAGCTGCGGGTTGTCGACGACTGCGCGCATGCGCAGTCCGGTCCTGGTGAAGCGGAAGAGCGCGAGCAGGCCCAGCACCCCGCCGACCGCGATGCCCAAACCGATCAGCTGCTCGTAGGAGACGAAGGTGCCCCCGATCTTGACGGTGCCCTGCGGGAGGAAGGGGTTGAGCGGGATGGTGGCCGCCCCGTAGCGGACCGCGGCGAGGCCCTGCACCACGAGCAGCAGGCCGACGGTGGCGACGATCCGGTAGACAGCCCGCACCCCGTGCAGACCCGCGGCCATCCGCTCAAGCACCAGACCCGTGGCGGGCGCGAAGACGGCGAGCACCAGCAACGAGGCCAGCGGCCAGGGCAGACCGCGGATCTCGGTGAGCTCGTAGAAGACGTAGGCACCGGCCGCGGCGATCGCGCCGTGGGCGAAGTTGAACAGCCCACTGGTGCGGAACGAGAGCACCAGGCCGACGGCTGCCAGTCCGAGCAGGGAGCCCGCGACGATGCCGGAGACGACGAAGGGCAGGTAGTCGTTCACGGCCGGCACCAGCCGCACGGCTCGAGCCCGGCCTGCGCCGGCATCGGCAGCGCCTCCGCGGGTTTGCCGGTCACCAGTCGGCAGGCCGGCCGGTGGTACAGCCGCCCACCGGGCAGGGCGACCCGGCGGTGGTCGGTCTCGATCCGATGTCCGCGCCCCGCCCGCCGCGAGCTCCGCAGCGCGCTCTGGCGCAAGCCGATCCGCGCGCGCGAGATCAGCAGCAGGCGTGCATTGCCGCCCGCCGCGATCACCAGCCCGATGGCGGACAGGTTCACCCAGGCCGCGCCATCGGCGAACCTCGCCTCACCGGCCGCGCCGTGCCAGGCCATCGCCAGCAGGATCGCTGCCAGCGCGTTGGCGGCCAGAGTGAGGCGCAGCGCGCCCGGCGTCCACGGCCGGGTGGCGCCCGCCGTCGTCGTGCTCATCGTGCGGAGGCCCGGGCTCCGTCGTCCGACCGGAACACCGCGGTGTCCATCGCACCGGGGCCCGGCGCGATGGCGTCGGACCCGCCGAACCGGTGCTCGATCGGCGCGGGCCGCTCAACGTAGCGTTCGTCGGAGGCGGTGGTCAGCTCGTCGAGCTTGTGCCACTCGTCGCGCAGGTCGGCCGAGAGCCACAGGGTGGCGCCCAGGCCGAGGACGAACAGCGAACCGACGCCGGCCGACATCAGCAGCGGCAGCTGCTCGGCCGGGTACGGGGTGCGACTGATCCGCACGTAACCGACCACGAGCATGACGACGCCGACCAGGGTCAGTCCCAGCGCCAGGGCCCGGTCCCAGTGGGCTCGCAGTGCGTCCACGCGATTCACGACTGTCGGACTCCTCGGATGCGAATGAGCTGGCCCAGCAGCACTACGCCGACACCGGCCACCACGAAGGGCGGGAACAGGTCCAGGTCGAGATCGGCCGACCGGGCGGACAAAGCCCGAGCCCTGACCCGGACCGTCGGGACGCCGGCGCCGGTGAGTCCGCTGGTGGAGCCGGCCACCGGCACCACGCCTGGCGCAGCCGCGGCGTCCGTGGTGGACGGAACGCCGGTGCCCGGGACCCCGGCGGGATCCGCATTCGGGCCCATCCCCGGGACCGACCCCGCGTCGGCCGCCGCGGGCGCGCCGGAACTGTTCAACGAGACGTAGCTGCGCCCCAGCGTCAGGCTCTGCGTGGTCAGGCCGAACGGCGAGCCGTTCGGCGGCTGGTAGCGCGAGGTGATCTCCACGCCCGCGCTGAGCACCGAGTCGGCGGTGATGATTGGCTGGAGGTAACGCAGACCGATCCCCTGCTCCTTCAGCGCCTTGGCGATCGGACTGTCGTCCGGCAATGGGGACTTCTGCCCGGCCAGGCTCAGTCCGTCGGGCCCGAAGGCGAGCGGGACACCGGCGACCGAGAGCCCGGTCACCACGAGCTGCGATGTGGGTTGGTGGTCCTTACCGTCGGCGACCATCTGGGCCAGCGACTGCACGGCGCCGATCTGGACCGCAGCGACGGAGATCCCGGTGGCCAGGGTGCCCGCCCGCGCGGTGACCGAGCGGCCGTCGGTGCTGGTCTCTGCCAGCGACGACGCCTGGGCGAGCACGACGCCGGCCTGGTGGATGGTGTCCCCTCCCGCGCTGGCCGTGCTGCGGTCCGCGTCGCTGTCGGCCTCGAGCAGGTAGGGCCCGACCTCCTGGGACGCCTTCGGGGTCGCAGGCGCGCGGGAGACGGCGAAGTAGGGGTAGTCCGGCAGTGCCGACAGCCGCGGGTCGAGGCCGCGTGCAGTACTCGGCAAAGCGGTGATCTGCTCGCCCGGGTTGCTCGCCGCCGCGATCGCGGTGCTGTTGCCGATCGCGTCGAGCAGGGCGCGGGCACTCGGGCTGCCGCCGTCGAAGATCGTCTCCGAGACCGGAGCGTCCTTGACCACGTAGGTCTCGTGGGCCACCTCGGCGGCCGCGGTGGCGGTGAAGCTGAGCGCCGCCCGGGCGTCCGGCGCACGGACGAGCGGGGCCGCACCGATCAGGACCGGCACGGCGACGATGCCGATGATCCGCAGTCTCACCGCGACTCCGAAACGGGGACGTTGTCTGGGGCTCGCTCGACTACTTACTGGAGATGAAGACCAGCTAAGCCGTTGGCCGACAATACCCCTGGAACAACCCTCGTACAAGACTAAATAACTCGGTTCTATGACAAGTAAGTGTGTGCGTTCCGCGCCTCGGTCCACATTGCTTTCTTGACATCTGATCTAGTTTCCCGCCACTCTTCCCAGTCATGGCTGACACGGCCTCGGACCCCGACTTCGAAGACGCTGCGGAGCGCTACCTGGCGGCCGACGCAGCTGCCGTCGCGGACCCGTTTCCGATGTTCGCCCAGCTCCGGGAGAAGTCGCCGGTCCACTACATCGAGACCGCCGGGGTCTGGCTCGTCACCCGGTACTCCGACATCTGCACGGTGGCGCGCAATCCCACGGTTTTCTCCTCCCGCCAGGCGACCGGTCCGCACGGGCAGCGTCGCCGGCAGGCACTCGAGACCCTCGCCGCCGAGTCAGAGGAGCTGCGCAGCGCGCTCACCGCCGGTGCCTTTCGGGACCGCGAGCCCGTGCTGCTCCGCTGCGACCCACCCCGGCACACGGCGCAGCGCAAGCTGGTCAACAAGGCCTTCACACCGAGCCGGGTCCGGCAGATCGAGGACACCGTCTCCGACATCTGCACCCGCCTGGTCGACGCGGTCATCGACACCGGGCGGATGGAGCTGGTGTCCGACCTCGCAGTGCCCCTGCCCATCACGGTGATCGCCGGAGCACTCGGCGTGGCCGACGGTGACCTGCCGACGTTCAAGCGGTGGTCCGACGCGCTGGCGGCGAGCATCGGCAACGACGCCCTCAACCGGGACCAGGTCCTAGCCCAGATCCGCAGCCAGTCCGAATTCGCCGCCTACTTCATCGACACCATCGCGAACCGGCGGCGCACACCGCAGGACGACCTGATCTCCGACCTGGTGCACGCCTGCGTCGACGGCGAGTCACTGCGCCAGGACGAACTGCTGACGATGTTCGCCCAGTTCCTGATCGCGGGGAACGAGACGACGACGACGCACATCACCGCCACCGTCCAGGTGCTGCTCGAAGAGCCGTGTTTGATGGCCCGCTGCCGGGCGGACCTGACCCTGCTGCCGAAGCTGATCGAGGAGTCGCTACGGGTCGAGTCCCCGATCGCCGGCCTGTACCGGACCGCTCTGGTCGACACCGAGGTCGGTGGCGTAGCCCTTCCCGCGGGCGCGCACCTGCTGCTCTGCTACGGCTCGGGCAACCGTGACCCCGACCAGTTCGTCGACCCCGACTCCGTCGACCTGGAGCGGGAGGGCGAAGGCGCGCACCTCGCCTTCGGTCAGGGTCCGCACTTCTGCCTGGGCAGTGCGCTCTCCCGGGCCGAGAGCCGGATCGCGCTCACCGCCATCCTGACCCGGATGACCAACCTCCGCCGCGACCCCGATGCTCCCCCGCCGGAGCGGGTACCCAGTTACATCCTGCGTGGGGTCCGTCGACTGGACTTGCTCTTCGACCCCGCCTGACCGAGTCTCCTGCCTGGCTGACGGACAGTCAGGTTTCGCCGGTGCGGCATCAGGGCAACCGCGCGATCAATCCCCCGGTCCCGATCAGCGCCCGAGCCGGTGGACCGCGGTGTCCAGCTTGCGGGCAGTCACCGCCAAGGAGTCCCGC
>DATASX010000054.1 GCA_036269075.1 Sporichthyaceae bacterium | reverse complement strand
CCGGCCGGACCGGCACCGGCGCTACCGGCGCCCGCACCGGCGGGACCGGCGCGGCAACGACCGGTGGCTTCGGCGGCGGCAGCTTCGGCGGGTTCGGTGGGGGTGCCGGGTGAACGAGCGCAGCGAACGAACCCAGGTCACAGTCCCAGCCATCTCCGACGGTCGTACGAGAAGGGCGGCACGCCGATGAGCGCGCTGACTATGCCAGCAGGCCCGAGCGCGCAGTCCGGGACCGAGCTGCCGGTGCTGTCGCTGACCGACATCACCAAGCGGTACGTCACCGGCGCCGAGATCGTCTCGGCCCTGCAGGGGGTGTCCCTGGACATCAACGTCGGTGAGTACGTGGCGATCATCGGCCAGTCCGGTTCCGGCAAGTCGACGCTGATGAACATCCTGCGCTGCCTGGACACTCCGACCTCGGGGACCTACCGGCTGGCCGGGCACGACGTGTCGACGCTGGACGAGACCCGACTGGCCGGCGTGCGCAACGCCGAGATCGGCTTCGTGTTCCAGCAGTTCCACCTGCTGCCGATGCTGACGGCCTGGCGCAACGTCGAACTGCCGCTGGTCTACGCCGGCATGAACCGTGCCGAGCGCAAGCAGCGGGCCTGCCAGGCCCTGGAGCGGGTCGGCCTCGGCCACCGGCTCGAGCACAAGCCGAACGAGTTGTCCGGTGGCCAGCAGCAGCGCGTGGCGGTTGCCCGCGCCCTGGTGACCAACCCGGCAATGATCCTGGCCGACGAGCCGACCGGAAACCTGGACTCGTCATCGACCGACGACGTGCTCGGCCTGTTCGCCGACCTGCACGCGGCCGGTTCCACGATCGTGCTGATCACCCACGAGACCGAGGTTGCCCAGCGCGCCTCGCGTCGGGTGAAGCTCGCCGACGGCCTGGTCATCTCCGACGAATCCGACGACATGTCCCACAACAGCCTGCTGAGCCTACTGGGCCTGCCGGGCCAGCGAGGAATCTGACGATGAAAACCACAGACACCGCTCGTAGTGCCCTGGAAGCGATCCGCGGGCACCGGATGCGATCGATCCTGACGATGATCGGCATTCTGATCGGCATCGCCGCGGTCACCATCACCGTCGGCATCGGTCAGGGCGCGCAGGCCCAGGTCGCTTCCCAGATCAACAAACTGGGCTCGAACCTGCTGATCGTGACGCCGGGCTCGACGACCTCCTCGACCGGCTTCCGGGGCGGGCGTGGGTCGGCGACCACGCTGTCCCAGTCCGATGCGAGCACGCTGGCAAACCCGGCCGTCGCACCGGACATCGCCGCGGTCACCGCAGTCGCCTCGGCCAGCGAGGTGGTGCAGACCACCGCGCAGAACTGGACGACCACCGTCAACGGGACCAGCCCGAACTGGCTGACCACCCGGGACCGCACGGTGACCCAGGGCCGGTTCATCACCGCCACCGACATCGCCACCGACAACCCGGTGGTCGTGATCGGGCAGGACACCTCCAGCGAACTGTTCGGCACCGCGTCGCCGATCGGACAGTCGGTGCAGATCGCCGGATCCACCTACACGGTCGTCGGTCTGCTGAACTCCTCGGGTTCCTCGTCCGCCTCCTCGACCTCCGACGACGACATGGCGATCATGCCCTCGAGCACCTACGCCACCCGGGTGGCGGCGCCGGCCTCGCGGGCCTCGGTGTCGACCATCTACGTGCAGGCCAAGTCCGGCGCGGACCTGTCGGCGGCCTACCAGGAGACCCAGAACGCCCTGGCCACCAACCACAACGTGACCCTGGCCTCGGCCGACTTCACCGTCACCAGCCAGCAGTCCCTGGTGGCGACGGCGACCTCGACCAACAAGACCCTGACCGTCATGCTCGGCGGCATCGCCGCCATCAGCCTGCTGGTCGGCGGCATCGGGGTCATGAACATCATGCTGGTCTCGGTCACCGAACGCACCAAGGAGATCGGCCTACGCAAGTCCTTGGGCGCCACACCCCGAGCCATACGCAGCCAGTTCCTCACCGAGGCCTCGACCCTCGGCCTGGCAGGTGGAGCCCTCGGGCTCGGCCTGGGCGTCGGGGCGGCGTACTTCCTGCCCAAGATGCTGAACCAACCGGTCAGCATCAGCCCACTGGTCGCCGGTGGCAGCCTCGCGGTGTCTCTGATCATCGGCGTCGCGGCCGGCGTCTACCCGGCCGCCCGCGCGGCCAAGCTCGCACCGATCGACGCGCTGCGCACGCCCTGACGCCAGGGACGCCCTGATCCGCGAGCGAAACCTGCTCGTCGGGCAACGGGGGCCCCACACCCCGTCGGCCATCGGGATCAGGCGAACACCCGGGCCGGTTCGGCACACCACCTGTGCCGAACCGGCCCGGTTTCGCGTCCCCGTCCTGCGCCCCAGAAGCCCGGAAACCTAAGCATTTCTGTGGGGTTGCTGTCACAGGAAGGCTTCGGTCACTTCACAGGATTGCTGAAGGTGCAGGCCCCATCGTTTACCGCGGAGGGGGCATCCAACACTGGCCAGGTCACTTCTGACTGGCAGTCAGAAATAGACCGGCCCAGTGCACAACAGACTTCAGGGGGTACCAGAAATGCGCAATCTCAGCAGACCGGCGGTTCGCCGAACCATCCTCGCGACCGCCTCCGTCGGTGCGACGATGGCTCTGCTGGCCGCGTGCGGCAACGGCAGCACCGCGGCCGCGTCGTCCAGCCCGGCCACCAACAACTCCACCGGCACGGGCGGCGGCGCCGCCGGCCAGGGCGCGGCGCGCACGCCCGGCGTCAGCGGTCAGATCGCCGCGGTGAGCGGCAAGACCCTGCAGGTGCAGGGCGCGAGCTCGCAGACAGCGGTCACCTACACGGCCTCGACCGTGGTGAGCCAGACCGTCAGCGCGAAGCAGTCCGACCTCGCCGTCGGCAAGTGCGTCTCGGTGACCCCGGTCCAGACCGGCGCCACGGGCGCCACGGGCGCGGCGCCGGACATGTCCGCGCCGATCACCGCCGCGTCGGTCTCGATCAGCGACGCGGTCAGCGGCAGCTGCATGCGCGGCGGCGGCATGGGCGGCGGCCTCGGCGGCGGGCACCGCGGCGGCACCGGTGCCACGGGCGCCGGCGGCGCGGCCGGCAGCTTCACCCCGCCCGCCGGGGCCGCCGGGGCCACCGGTGGTACCGGTGCCACCGGCGCCCGCGGCGCGCGCGGCGGCTTCGGCGGCGGCGGCTTCGGCGCGAACGGCACCGTCGCCTCGATCTCCGGCGACACGATGACGGTCACGATGACCCAGCGCACCCCGGGTGCCACCGGCGCGACCGGCGCCGCTGCCACCACGACCGTCACCCGCACGGTGACGCTGACCTCGTCCACGACGTACACCGAGACCCAGAAGGCCGCTGACAGCGCGCTCACCGTGGGCAAGTGCGTCAGCGCGATCGGCAGCACCGACTCCAGCACCGGTGCGGTCACGGCCAGCTCGATCACCATCCGCCCGGCCGTCAACGGCTCCTGCTCCACCGGCTTCGGTGGTCGCGGCAACCGCGGCGCCGGTGCGGGCGCGGGTGCCGCCGGGGCGGGCGCGAACGCCGCGGCGCTCGGCTCGGAGCAGTAACAACGCAGTAGTCGGGTCGGCGGCCCGGGCAACCGGGCC
>DATASX010000053.1 GCA_036269075.1 Sporichthyaceae bacterium | reverse complement strand
GTGACGTCGTGGGAGATCTCGCGGATCGCGCGGATCGGGTTCTCCATCGTGAGGTCGCGCATCAACACGCCCTCCTCGATCATCCGCAGGACGAGGTCACAGCTCGCGACCTTGAGCATCGTCGTCGTCTCGCTCATGTTGGAGTCGCCCACGATGACGTGCAGGCGGCGGAAGCGCTCGGCATCCGCGTGCGGCTCGTCGCGGGTGTTGATGATCGGCCGGGACCTGGTGGTGGCGCTGGAGACGCCCTCCCAGATGTGCTCGGCCCGCTGGCTGACGCAGTAGACCGCGCCCCGCGGCGTCTGCAGCACCTTGCCCGCACCGCAGATCACCTGCCGGGTGACCAGGAACGGGATCAGGATGTCGGCCAGCCTGCCGAACTCGCCGTGCCGGCCGACCAGGTAGTTCTCGTGGCAGCCGTAGGAGTTGCCGGCGGAGTCGGTGTTGTTCTTGAACAGGTAGACGTCGCCGGCGATGCCTTCCTCGCGCAGCCGCCGCTCCGCGTCGACCAGCAACCCTTCGAGGATCCGCTCGCCGGCCTTGTCGTGGGTGACGAGGTCGATGACCGAGTCGCACTCGGGAGTCGCGTACTCGGGGTGGCTGCCGACGTCCAGATACAGCCGAGCGCCGTTGCGCAGGAACACGTTGCTGCTGCGGCCCCAGGAGACCACGCGCCGGAAGAGGTAGCGCGCCACCTCGTCGGGTGAGAGCCGCCGTTGACCCTTGAACGTGCAGGTGACCCCGTACTCGTTCTCGAGGCCGAAGATGCGCCGATCCATGAAAGTCACAGTACAGACGAGTGAGGCGAGCGGAGCGGACGCCGCTCATTTTGCTGGAACGGACGGCTCGCCGACCGGAGCCGGAGGAGTCGAGAGAGCGAGCTTGCGAGCTCTCTCGACTCCTCCGGCGAAGGGAGGCAAGCCACCGCCGCGAGCTCGCGAGCGGCGTCCGTTCCCGAGCCGATTGAAGTCTGTTGACGAGCGCAGCGAGGAACACAGACGAGTGAGGCGAGCCGATCGAACGTTGTCGAACTGCGAAGTGGTAGGGCGGCGGCGCGGGCTACAGCGCGGGGCCGCCGGAACCGCCGACGTCCGTGCTGCCCGGCTTGGGCGGCTCGGGGCCGACCGGCGGGCGCTCGCCGTCCTCGGACTTCGGCGCCGGCGCAGGCTCGTCGGCCGGGGCCGCCCCGAGGATCTCCTCGAGCCGGGCGCGGGTCAGTCGACGGAATTTGCGCTTGGGCCGGGCGCGGTCGAGCACCGCGACCTCGAGCTGGTTGGCGGCCATGCGGCGCGGGCCCTCGGCGCCTGCGGCCTGCCCACTCTCGCCGAGAGCGCGGACCGCGGTCCGTACGGCGTCCTCGACGGACTGCCCGGCCGAGTAGTTCGACTCCAGATAGGCGTTGATCGGCTCGGTCTGCCCACCCATCACCATGTAGCCGTGCTCGTCGGCGACCGAGCCGTCGTAGGTCAGGCGGTAGATCTGGTCGGACTCGGCGTTGTCGCCGACCTCGGCCACGACCAGCTCGACCTCGAACGGCTTCTCACCGGCCGAGGAGAAGATCGTGCCGAGGGTCTGCGCGTACGCGTTGGCCAGACCCCGGGCGGTCACGTCGCGGCGGTCGTAGGAGTAGCCGCGCAGGTCGGCGATCCGGACGCCCATGATGCGCAGGTTCTCGAACTCGTTGTAGCGCCCGACCGCGGCGAACGCGATCTGGTCGTAGATCTCGCTGATCTTGTGCAGCGCCGGCGACCAGTTCTCCGCGACCAGCAGGATGCCGGCGTCGTACTGCAGGACCACGGCGGACCGCCCGCGGGCTATGCCCTTACGGGCATAGTCCGCCTTGTCCTTCATGATCTGTTCGGGCGAGATGTAGAAGGGAGTCGTCACCGCGACTGGGGTCCTCTCCTGGGAACGGAAGCCTGCTGACGAGGAATCACTCGGCGGCGTGCGGGCCGTCCGGAGCGGTCATCCGCTCCTCGACCACACTGCGCACGACCATGCCGACCTCGGTGTCGGACCAGCGGTGGGCGCCGTCCGCGGTGATCACGAAGACCACCGGCCAGATCGACCGGGTCAGGTCCGGGCCACCGGTGGCCGAGTCGTCGTCGGCGGCGTCGTAGAGCGCTTGCACCGTCACCCGGACCACCTGGTCGGCGTTCATGCCGGGCCTGTGCAGCTTCTTCAGCGCACCTCGGGCGAACAGCGACCCGGAGCCCACCGAGTGGTAGTTGGTCTCCTCGTACCGTCCGCCGGTGACGTCGTAGCTGAAGATGCGCCCTTCGCGGGACTCCGGGTCGTAGCCGACGAACATCGGCACCACTGCGAGGCCCTGCATGGCCAGCCCGAGGTTGCCGCGGATCATCGTGCTCAGCCGGTTGGCCTTACCGTCCAGGGAGAGCGTGGTGCCCTCGATCTTCTCGTAGTGCTCGAGTTCCACCTGGAACAGCCGGGTCATCTCCAGCCCGATCCCGGCGGTGCCGGCGATGCTGACGCAGCTGAACTCGTCGGCCGGGAAGACCTTCTCGATGTCGCGCTGGGCGATCAGGTTTCCCATGGTCGCTCGCCGGTCGCCGGCCATGACCACGCCGCCCGGGAACGTCGCCGCGACGATCGTGGTGCCGTGGGGTGCGTCCACGTGGGCTCCTGCGGGCAGCGCACGCCGGTGCGGCAGCAGTTCGGGCGCGTAGGAACCGAGGAAGTCGGTGAACGACGACGTGCCCTGCGCGAGGAACGCAGCCGGAACGCGCCCGGTTCCGTCGTGGATGCTGGTCAACGCCGATCCTCTCTGCCGCGGTGCAGAACGCTGAAACCCTATCCAGTGGCGATCACGGCTGACGGGCGCATCGTTCAACACCCTCGTAGGCGTGCCCTGGACTGCCCGGCGGAATGACGAACGCACCGTCCCGGGGACCGGGCACGGTGCGTCGTGGAGCAGATCGGGCAGGCCCGCGGGTACGGGTTATTCGCCGCCCTTCTGGACGAACGAACGGACGAACTCCTCGGCGTTCTCCTCGAGGACCTCGTCGATCTCGTCGAGGATCGAGTCGACGTCGTCGCTCAGCTTCTCGTGGCGTTCGGCGACGTCGGTGGATTCCTGCGCGGCCGGTGCCTGTTCCTCGGTCTGCTCGCCCTTGCGGGCCTGCGCCTGCCCGCCACCGGTGTCCTTGGTCGCCATGGCGGAATCCCTTCGTCGCACTCCCACGCGACTGCGCCGCGCGCCGGTCGAAGACCGTAACGTGATTTTACCCGTAGGCGCTTACCTGTGTGCGGTGGAACCGTAGGTCGGCGCGTCAGCCGCCGGCTAGGGTGCGCAGCAGCTCCTCGGCCGTCGAGCAACGGTCGAGCAGCTCGCCGACGTGCTTGCGGGTGCCCCGTAAGGGTTCCAGGGTCGGCACCCGCTGCAGCGAGTCGCGGCCGGGCAGGTCGAAGATCACTGAGTCCCAGGAGGCCGCGGCGATCTCGTCCGGGTACTGGTCGAGGCAGCGGCCGCGGAAGTAGGCGCGGGTGTCCTCGGGCGGATTCGTCATCGCCCACGACACCTTGGCCTCAGCCGCGATCCGGTCGAAGCGGTCGCGCTGGGCCAGCTTGTTGTACAGCCCCTTCTCCGGCCGCACGTCGCTGTACTGCAGGTCGACCAACGCCAACCGGGGCGCGTCCCAGTTCAGCCCGTCGCGTTCGCGGTAGCCGTTGAGCAGCTCCAGCTTCGCGACCCAGTCCAGCTCCCGGGACAGGCTCATCGGGTCGGTCGCCAGCCGGGTCAGCACCGACTCCCAGCGGTTGAGCACGTCCTGGGTGACGTCGTCGGCGTCGGCGCCGTAGCGGTCCTCGACGTACTTGCGGGCCTGCTCGCAGTACTCCATCTGCAACTGAACAGCCGTCAGTTTCCGGCCGGACTGCAGGGTCACCAGGTGGGTCAGCGTCGGGTCGTGCGAGATCTGATGCAGCGTCGAGACCGGCGAGCTGACCGACAGATCCACCGACAGGAAGCGGTCCTCGATCATCGACAGCACCAGCGAGGCAGTACCGAGTTTGAGGTAGGTGGAGATCTCTGCCAGGTTCGCGTCGCCGATGATTACGTGCAGGCGGCGGTACTTCTCGGCGTCGGCGTGCGGTTCGTCGCGGGTGTTGATGATAGGGCGCTTGAGCGTGGTCTCCAGCCCGACCTCGACCTCGAAGAAGTCGGCGCGTTGGCTGATCTGGAAGCCGTGGCCGCGGCCGTCCTGCCCGATGCCCACCCGACCGGCGCCGCACACCACCTGACGGGTCACGAAGAACGGTGTGAGGTGGCGGACGATGTCCGAGAACGGCGTCGCCCGCGCCATCAGGTAGTTCTCGTGGGTGCCGTAGGAGGCGCCCTTGTTGTCGGTGTTGTTCTTGTAGAGGTTGATCGTCTGGGCGCCCGGGATGCGGGAGGCCTGCTCCGAGGCGACGGCCATGATCGACTCGCCGGCCTTGTCCCAGGCGACGAGGTCGCGCGGGTTGGTGCACTCCGGCGAGGAGTACTCCGGGTGCGCGTGGTCGACGTAGAGCCGGGCGCCGTTGGTCAGGATCACGTTGGCCAGGCCGACGTCCTCGTCGGTCAGCTGGCTGGAGTCGGCGAGGTCGCGTGAGAGGTCGAACCCGCGGGCGTCGCGCAGCGGGTTCTCCTCCTCGAAGTCCCAGCGCGCGCGACGGGCCCGGGAGGTCGCGGTCGCGTACGCGTTGACAACCTGCGAGGAGATCAGCATCGCGTTCGCGCCCGGTTGACCCGGGACCGAGACGCCGTACTCGGTCTCCAGACCCATGACGCGCCAGACGCTCATGCCACGAGCCTACTGTGCACCTGGTGGCCAGGTGCATGCGTCCGTGGCCCGAACTGCGGATCGGAATTTCGTCGGAATCGGGCCACTCCCGCCTGCATTGATCAACTGCCGCGGAGGCCGCTGTCGCCAACGGGGGCCAGCAGACGCAGGTCGGGCAATTCCGGGATTGCCATCCTTGCCCCGCCCGACGCGCACGACTCTCGCGCGGTGAGCGCGATCTGCAGCGCGGTGCGAGCGTCGCCGATGCCCGGGGTGACCTCGGTGCTGTCGGCGATCGCCGAGGCGAACGCCTCGATCGACCGGCGGTAGGCGTCGGCGAAGACGTCGAACACGGTCAGCCCGCCGCGGATGTCGCGGACCAGCACGGTTCGGTCCTGATCGCGGCCGAAGTGGACGATCCCGCGAGTGCCGACGACCTCAAGGGCGACGTCGTAGCCGTAGGCGGCGTAGCGGCTCCACTCGGTGTGCGCGATGGCCTGCTCACCGAAGAACAGCGTCGTGAAGCAGGTGTCCAGGTCGCCGCGCTCGGCCAGTGCCTTGTGCACCAGTGCGCCGCCGGTGGCGCCGACGGCCTCGACCTCACGGCCCAGCAGGTAGCGAGCCACGTCGTAGTCGTGGATCGCGCAGTTCAGGAACAGGCCGCCGTTGCGGTCCAGGCCCCAGTTGGCCGGGTTCGAGGCGTCCGGGTCGCGGCCGTGGGCCTTGAGCAGCACCGGGTCGCCGATGTCGCCGGAGTCGATGACCTTCTTCACCAGGCGGTAGCGCTCGTCCCAGCGGCGTTGGAAGCCGATCTGGAAGACCACCCCGGCCGCGTCCACCTCGGCCAGCACCTGGTCGGTGTGGGTCAGCGACAGGCCGACCGGCTTCTCGGTGAAGATCGCCTTGCCGGCCCGGGCGACGGCCCGGATGTGCTCCGGGTGCAGCGGGGTGGGCGAGGCGATCACGACGCCGTCGAAGTCGCCGGCGAGGAACTCCGCGAGGTCGGCGGTGGCCCGGACCCCGTAGCGGTCCTGGGCGCTGCGCAGCGCTTCGGGGTTCGAGTCGCACACCGCGACCAACCGGGCGCGTTCGGAGGTGGCGACGTGCTCGGCGTGGATCCTGCCGAGCTTCCCGAAGCCGAGAACACCAAGCTGAACAGACACGTCAGGCCTCCGTGCAGGCGGCCGCGAACGTCGCAGCGACCGCATCGATCTCCGGCTGCTCCGCGTGGATGTTGATGCCGAATCCGGCACCGATCCCGCTGTCGACCACACCGACACTGATGTTGAGCGCGCGGGCCAGGATGTCGTCGGTACGCGGCAGGTCGCCCGGCTGGGCGTACCGGGCGGGCTCCGACCAGTCCGGGGACGCGGTCTTGTGCTCCACGATCTGGTCCATGAGTCCGTAGACGTGCCAGCCGGAGCCGGCGACCGTCCGGGTACCCAGACGCTCGGCCACCGCGGCGGCGCGCTCCTGGGTCGGGAACAGGACTGTCAACAGGCTGCTGCACTCCCCCTCCGGGTCGGGCAGCGTGCGGTAGACCCAGTCCGGGTCCGGCCCGACGGCAGCCTCCAGCGCGGTTTTCAGCGCGGCCTTGCGGATGCGCAGCGCGGTCAGCATGGCTTCGAGCTTGCGCAGTTGAGCAAGTGCCACCGCGCCGGTCAGTTCGTTCATCTTGAAGTTCAGGCCGATGAGGCTGCGCGGTCCGGCTTCCTTCATCCCGTCGCGCAGCGGCGTGTGGCCCTGGTCGTGCAGGGCGAAGGCACGTTCGTACAGGGAGCGGTCGTTGGTGGTGATGATCCCGCCGTCGCCGGCGCACATCATCTTGTACCGGTTCAGTGAGAACGCGCCGAACTCCCCGAACGAACCGAGCCGGCGACCCTTGTAGGAGCCTCCCCCGGCCTGGCAGACGTCCTCGATCAGGATCAGGCCGTGGTCCGCGGCGATCTTGCAGATCGGGTCCATGTCGCAGGCGTTGCCGAGCATGTGCACCGCGAGGATTCCGCGGGTCCGGTCGGTGATCTTTGCGGCGACGTCGACCGGGTCCATCGTCAGCGACTCGTCGACCTCGACGAGCACCGGAACGGCTCGGGCGTGGATGATGGCGCCGATGGAGGCGACGTAGGTGAAGCCGGGCACGAGGACTTCGTCACCCGGACGGATCCCGGCGGCGAGCAGCGACACGAGCAGGGAACCGGTGCCGGAACTGGTCGCCACGGCATGGTTCACGCCACAGAATTGAGCGAACTCGCATTCGAGGGAGTAGACCTTGTGGCCGAAGCCCGGATCGTCCATACGGCCGTAACGCGAAAGATGACCGGACGCCAGAACGTCGAGCACTTCCTGGCGTTCCTCGGCGCCGAAGCAAGCAGCACCTGGACCTGTCACAGACTCTCCCGTTCCAATTCCGTCGAGCGCGGCCTGGCGCCGCAGCGTGACTGTATCGAGGCCGGATGACACGCACCTGTGGACCCACGGTCATCGGGCGCGCGTGTCCTGCCTCGAACCCGGCTCCGCCCTACGCGCGAGTAGCGTGGCGGGCCGCTCGGCGGCGTGAGTGACGGCCGCGGCGGTGCCGGTGGCGCTGGTCGCCGCCGCGCTGTTCGCGCTGAGCTGGGCGGCCCAGCATGTCGCCGCCCGCCGCGAGGACCAGTACGAGGTTCTCGACCCGCGGCTGCTGGTCCGGTTGTGCCGCAGGCCGTTGTGGTTGGCGGGCAGGTTGGCCGCGACGGCCGGCGTCGGGGTGCAGTTCTGGGCGTTGCGGCTGGGGCCACTGAGCGTGGTCGCGCCGCTGATGGTGCTGGGCCTGGTCATCGCGGTTCCGTTGGAGTCCCTGATCGAGCGGCGTCGCCCGGACCCGGGCGAGCTGCGGGCGGTCGCGCTCACCGGGGCCGGGATCGCGCTGTTCCTGGAGGCGGCCAAGCCGCACCGGGCGCACGCCAACCCGAGTTGGGCCGCGTGGTCGGTCGTGTTCGCCGTGGCTGCGGTGGTTGTGGTGGCCGCCGGCGCGTTGCACCTCGCCGTGCCCCGATGGTCGGCGGTGTCGCTGGCCATCGCGACGGGGACGCTGTTCGGGGTGGCGGCGGCGCTGCTCAAGGCGGCGGCCACGCGGGCCTCCTCGCCCGGGAGCCTGCTGGCCGATCCGCGGCTGTACCTCTACATCGCGGTCAGCATCGTCGCGCTGATCCTCACCCAGAACGCGTTCCAGCGGGGCCGGCTGTCCACACCGTTGGTCGCCATCACGCTGTGCGAGCCGGTCACCGCGCTGTTCATCGGGGTGCTGGCCTTCGACGAGCACCTGCGGATGGGCCCGATCCGGGTCACCGCAGCCGCGTTCGGCGCGGCCGCGATCGTGCTCGGCGTACGCAACCTGACGACCTCGATGGCCACCGAGCACGCCAGGGCGGTTCCGGGCCCCACCGGCAAGGCCCGAACGGCGCCCTGAAAGCGAAGGCTGCCGAACCGGACTGTGACACCTGGGGCGCCGTTCGGCAGGCCCAGCGCCGCACCCGTCACCACCATGTTCGGCAGCCGACGCGGTCGGCGGTCTCCACAGGGGCAACGCTGTCCACAACCGGTCGGTAGGCCCAGTCGGCACCCGTGCCGCGGGCGCATCCTCGGCGGCATGGATCCCCTGGTGGCCCTCACCAAGTGCGGCGGTGCCGCCCGCTGGGGCCGCCTGCGGGTGATGGGTGTCCCCGAGCGGGCGCTACGTTCCGCAACCGACCGTGGCGTCGTGCTCAGCATCGCCCGCGGGAGCTACGCGCTTCCGACTGCTCCGCCGGGGCTTCTTGCGGCCGTGCGGCTGGGCGGGGTGGCTTCGCACGTGACCGCGGCGCGACTGCACGGTCTGGGCACCTGGGCCGAGCTGGACGAGCTGCATGTGACCATCCCGCTCGGCAGCAGTAGGGCGGCTCGTGGCGTCCGCGTCCACCGCGCAGCCTTGGGTGCGGCCGACGTGGAGACCTGGCCGGCTGTCACGAGCGTCCGTCGGACGGTGCTCGACTGTGCTCGCACGCTGAGCCTGGTCGACGCCGTCTGCGTGATCGACTCCGCGCTGCGCGCCCATCTCGTGCGGACGGTCGACCTGCACGCAGCCGCGGCTGTTGCCGCGGGCCCCGGTGCCACCGCGCTGCGTCGGGCCGTGGCCCATCTGGACCGGAAGGCCGACTCGCCCCTGGAGTCGGTGCTGCGCCTGCTGCTCGACCTGGGGTCCGGCGAGGTGCGCAGCCAGGTTTGGATCGCCGGCGTCGGCGTCGTGGACTTCCTGGTCGACGACTGGTTGGTGATCGAGGGCGACGGCTTCGAGTTCCACGCCGATCGGGAGGCCTATCGGATCGACCGACGCCGGGCCAACGGCCTCGCGGCGCGCGGCTACGTGCTGCTGCGGTTCACCTGGGAGGACGTGCGCTTCCGCCCCGGATGGGTGGCGGCGGAGGTGGAACGGGTGCGGCGCAGGGGCCCCGCGACCCCACCCGCCGAAGGTTGCTGAACATGGCCGGGACAGCCGTGACGCCCGGGGCGGCGCGTCGCGCCCCGGGCGTCACGAAGGTGTTCGGCAGTCGACGGCCGGCAGGCCCAGAGGTGAGGCCTACAGGTACTGCCCCGTGTTCGCGACAGTGTCGATCGAGCGGCCGGCCTCGGAGCCCTGCTTGCCGGAGATGAGCGTCCGGATGTAGACGATCCGCTCGCCCTTCTTGCCGGAGATCCGGGCCCAGTCGTCCGGGTTGGTGGTGTTGGGCAGGTCCTCGTTCTCCTTGAACTCATCGACGCAGGCCGCCATGAGGTGGGAGACGCGGATGCCGCGCTGCTTCTGGTCCAGCCAGTCCTTGATCGCCATCTTCTTGGCGCGGTTGACGATGTTCTCGATCATGGCGCCGGAGTTGAAGTCCTTGAAGTACAGGACCTCCTTGTCGCCGTTGGCGTAGGTGACCTCGAGGAAGCGGTTCTCCTCGGACTCGGAGTACATCCGCTCCACCGTGCGCTGGATCATCGCGTCCACCGTCGCCTTGACGGAGCCGCCGTGCTCCTTCAGGTCGTCGGGGTGCAGCGGGAGCTCCGGCAGCACGTACTTGGAGAAGATGTCCCCGGCCGCCTCGGCGTCCGGCCGCTCGATCTTGATCTTGACGTCCAGGCGGCCTGGCCGCAGGATCGCCGGGTCGATCATGTCCTCGCGGTTGGAGGCGCCGATGACGATGACGTTCTCCAGGCCCTCAACGCCGTCGATCTCCGACAGCAACTGCGGGACGATGGTGTTCTCCACGTCGGAGGAGACGCCGGAGCCCCTGGTGCGGAAGATCGAGTCCATCTCGTCGAAGAACACGATCACCGGCATGCCCTCAGAGGCCTTCTCGCGGGCCCGCTGGAAGACAAGGCGGATGTGCCGCTCGGTCTCGCCGACGTACTTGTTGAGCAGCTCGGGGCCCTTGATGTTGAGGAAGAAGGACTTCCCCTCCGCGGGCTTGCTGCTGCCGTCAGAGTCGGCCGCCGCCTTGGCCTGCACCTGCTTGGCCAGGGAGTTCGCCACCGCCTTGGCGATGAGCGTCTTGCCGCAGCCGGGCGGGCCGTAAAGCAGCACGCCCTTCGGCGGGCGGAGCTGGTGCTCGCGGTACAGGTCCGCGTGCAGGTAGGGCAGCTCGATCGCGTCGCGGATCTGCTCGATCTGCGCGCCGAGGCCGCCGATGTCGGTGTAGGCGATGTCCGGGACCTCTTCGAGGATGAGCTCCTCGACCTCGGCCTTCGGGAT
>DATASX010000052.1 GCA_036269075.1 Sporichthyaceae bacterium | reverse complement strand
GATCAGCCAGGCCCAACTCCAGGGCGACCTCGGCGTAGGCCGAACGCTCGGCGAAGTCCAACTCCTGGGACTGCTCCCAGGTCTGCGGGTCCACCCAGGCGGGGCGCTCCGCCTCGTGCCGGTCCAGGGAGTCCGCGACCCATTCGGCCATGGCCAGGACCTGCTCGCCCTGGACCATCGCGATCTGCCGCTCCAGTACCCCGATGCGGGCCAGCACGTCGGTGCCGTCGGTGACCGCGCCGGTCCCGGTGGTCTCGCCCGCGGTGGCCGCGAACCAGTCCAGGGCCTCCTCGACCGACATGAGTCGGTTCGAACTGGTGTTCGACATGAGACTATTCTCGCCCGCTTTTCCCGTCTCTGCAAGGGAAATCGGCAATTCCGCGAACCCGATTTCGGTGGTCGTGTCCAGTCTTGAGATCCGTGACCGACGTCCAACGGACCTGCACAGTGGTTACGGTCCGAACCGCCCCTCCTGGCAGGCCGCCTGAACCGCAACCAAAGCACGGCACAGCAGCCACTGACGGTCCGTCAGCTCGCCTCCCGAGCCTCACCCGAGCTGGTCGCGAAGCACCCGCTTGAGCAGCTTGCCGGAGGCGTTGCGCGGCAGTGCGTCCACGAACTCGACCCGCTTGGGCACCTTGTACTTGGCCAGGTTGTCCTTGGCGTGGGCGATCAGCTCGTCCGCGGTCGCGGTCGAGCCCGCTCGCAGTACGACCACTGCCGTAACCGCCTCGATCCACTTCGGGTCCGGCGTCGAGATGACCGCGACCTCGGCGACCGCCGGATGGGTGTAGATGCAGTCCTCGACCTCACGTGAGGCGACCAGGACGCCGCCGGTGTTGATGACGTCCTTGATGCGGTCGACGACGGTGATGTAGCCCTCGTCGTCGATGCGGACCAGGTCGCCCGAGTGGAACCATCCGCCCTCGAAGGCCTCCGCGGTCTCCTCAGGCTTCTGCCAGTACCCCTCGCACAGGTGTGGGGACCGGTAGACGACCTCGCCGGTCCCGCCCGGTTCGACGTCGGTGCCGTCCAGGTTGATCACCCGGAGCTCGACGAACATCACCGCCCGGCCGCAGGAGTCCGGCCGCGCGGCGTGCTCCTCGGGACGCAGCACGGTTGCCAACGGCGCGATCTCCGTCTGGCCGAAGCAGTTGTACCAACCCAACTCCGGCAAGGCTTTCGCGATCCGTTCGCGCACCGGGCCAGGCATGATCGATGCCCCGTAGTAAGCCTTGCGCAGGCTGCTCAGGTCGTGCCGGGTGAAGTTCGGGTGCTGGGACAACGGGACCCAGACGGTCGGGGCGAGGAACATCGCGCCGATCCGCTCGGTCTCCACCAACTCCAGCATCACCGGGATGTCCGGTGTGCTCAGCAGTCGGTTACGGGCCCCGACCGCCAGCCACGGCAGCATGAACACGTGCATCTGCGCCGTGTGGTACAGCGGCATCGCGTGCAGCGGGGCGTCGTCCTCCTTGGCGTCCAGCGCGATGATCACCGACGCGTAGTGGTGGACGTAGGCGCGGTGGGTCATCATCGCGCCCTTCGGCCGCGACGTGGTGCCCGAGGTGTAGATCAGCTGGCAGAGGTCCGAGTCGGCCACCGCCGCGTCGATCACCGGGACCTCGCCGGTCGAGGCCAGGTCGAGCAGGCTGCCCGGGGTCCCGTGCAGCAGCAGGTGGTCCGGGGCCGAGTCCAGCTTGCCGAGAGTGGGGGCCAGGGCCGGGTCGGCCAGTACCAGCGATGCGCCGGACTGCTCGATCAGGTAGGCCAGTTCGTCGCCGGCCAACGAGTAGTTGATCGGGACGTGGACGAGCCCGGCCCGACAGGCGCCGAGGAACGCGAGCAGGTAGGCGTCGCTGTTCTGTCCGTAGGCCGCGACCCGGTCGCCCTTGCGCAGGCCGAGGGCCAGCAGGGCCCCGGCGGCCCGGGAGACCGCGGCGTCGAGTTGCGCGTAGGTCCACGACCGGTCCGCGAACAGCAGGCCGACGCGGTCCGGCCACCTGCTTGCCGAGCGGCGGATGATGTCGTCGACGGTGCTCGAACGCGGGTTGACCATGGCTGTCCCTCCAGTGCGACACCCGAAGTCTGCCGCACAGCGCTCAACGGGTCATCACGTCGGACCCCGGCTGGACAGGCCGGCCTCTTGCTTCCCTCAGCGACGGCGGATAGGACTCGAATGCCACAAATTACCTAACCGGATCGGAGCCGCAGTGAGGACAACCGCTGTCGTCTGCCGCGAGCAGGGCAAGCCGTTCGAGCTCGAGGAGATCGAGATCGGCCCGTTGCGGGAGGACGAGGTACTGGTCCGCGTCGTGGCGGCCGGTGTCTGCCACACCGACCTGATCTGCCGCGACCAGTGGTACCCGGTCCCGCTGCCGTCGGTGTTCGGGCACGAGGGGTCCGGTGTCGTCGAGGAGGTCGGCAGCGGGGTCCGCAAGGTCAAGCACGGAGACCACGTCGTGCTGACGTTCGCCTCGTGCGGCACCTGCAAGCCGTGCCAGAAGGGCCACCCGGCTTACTGCGCCGAGTTCTACGTTCGCAATGTGACCGGCGGCCGCGTCGACGGCAGCAGCGGGTTGACCGGGCAGGGCGGGCGGATCAACGGGCACTTCTTCGGTCAGTCGTCCTGGGCCGGGTACTCGCTGGCCACCGAGCGCAACGTGGTCAAGGTCGATCAATCGGCACCCCTGGAGATGCTCGGCCCGCTGGGCTGCGGCATCCAGACCGGTTCCGGTGCGGTGTTCAACGTGCTGCGGCCGCTGGCCGGGGAGAGCATCGCGGTATTCGGCGCCGGGTCGGTCGGCCTGTCCGCGATCATGGCCGCGAAGGCGGTCGGCTGCACCACGATCATCGCCGTCGACCTGAAGGACCACCGACTGGAGTTGGCCAAGGAGCTCGGCGCCACCCACGGCGTCAACCCGTCGCAGGTCAACACCGTCGAGGCGATCCAGGACCTGACCGGCGGCGGCGTGGACTACGCGCTGGAGATGACCGCGGTGCCGGCGGTCTTCGGCGATGCGGTGAACTCGTTGGCCACGTTGGGGACTGTCGGCGTAATCGGCGCCACCGCACTGGGCGTGCACTACAGCTTCGACCTCAACGGGCTGATGATCCCTGGCAAGAAGGTCGTCGGCATCGTCGAGGGCGACAGCGTTCCCGACGTGTTCATCCCGCGCCTGGTCGACCTGATCGAGCAGGGCAAGTTCCCGGTGGGCCGACTGGTCGCGAACTACCCGATGGCCGAGGTCAACCAGGCCGCCGCCGACACCGAGAACGGCGTCGTGGTCAAGCCGATCCTGTTGATGGGCTGACGGTGAACGCCACGGACCGGGGATACGCCCTGCAGAACGCGTTGGCTGCGCGATCGGGTCGGGGCGTCCGGCAAGGTGACGACGGTCGACCTCGACCCCCGCTTCGTCCGCGCCGACCCTCGGCCGAACCTCGAGGTGATCGCCGCGGACGTGCTGGCCGAGCCGCTCCCCGGTGGGAACTACGACCTGGTGCACGTCCGGGCGTTGCTGATGCATCTGCCCGGCGCGACCCGGCTGCTCGGCGCGTTTGGGCGGTCGAAGTCGGGACCAGGTCCGTGACGCCGACGTTCCCGGGCGGTTCCGGGCCGGCCGAGTTCTGGAACCTGTCCTTCGAGTCAGGTCGAGCCGCTGCTCGTCGCCGGGGGGCCTGACTCCGGCGGCGCGCGCGGCGGTCGGGGCCGAACTGGCCGATCCGGACCGCTGGTTCCCGTTCCTGGCGATGCTCTCCGGGTGGGGTCGCCGGCCTGCCTGAGGAAGCAAACGCAACACTCGTCACCTCCTCGCGATATGCCCCTTGCGGGTATGTCGAAGGGCCTCGACCTGACCGATCCGGGCATGGTGCGGTCTCCGGGTGCGCGGGTAGGTTCGACGGACACCCCGACAACGACGTCAGCGGAGGCCGGTTGATGACCGCGACCCACATCCCGCACTGGGAGTACCAGCACCACACCGCCCGCGATGAGAGCGGAAGCGTCGCCGAGTACGACCCGAACGCCGAGTGCCCGTTCAAGGTCACCTCGATGCGCCAGATCACCCCGGGCGTACCCACCCTGACCGACGAGGCCCTGGGCTGGTTGGCGTACCTGCATCGGCGCGCCACCGTCCACTCCGCGGGCAAGTGGAGCAAGGACGACGCGGTCCACATCTCGTGGGACAACAAGACCGGCGACCCGATCGACAACTACTACCGCTACGACCTGACGTTCTCCTCGTTCGTGTTCGCGCTGATGGCCGAGCACACGCCGGCCTGGCGCGAGGCCTACACCGAGGCCATGGACGTCCACCTGCAGCGGTTCCTCGAGTACTGGACGTTCTTCGACTGGGTTCAGAACAAGGGCGACGACCCGGACCGGCTGAACTACCCGGACTGGTGGTACGACGTCCTGATGCCCAAGGGCATGAAGGGCAAGTACGACTCGCCAGGCTGGGCCGGCAACGGCAGCCAGGGGTACGTCTACGACCCGGACCCGGTGCGGGCCAACGGCTCCTGCAACGTCATGTACAAGGGCTACCTGTCGATGCTGACCGGCCTGTACGGCTACATCTCCGGCAACGACAAGTTCGACCATCCCTTCAAGCTGGTCTACGACGACTCGCTGGTGTTCGAGTACGACAACAACCGGCTGAACGAGCTGATCGCCAACCAGCTCTACGCGACCGCGTCGGGCCTGTCGTGCGAGGTCACCAAGGCCTTCGGCTGGTGCAACAACATCGCCGGCATGGGCCTGCGGCTGCACGACATCACCCACGGCACCGAGCACGTCGCCGCCTACTACGACTTCGCCGGGTGGTTCCGCAAGAACTACCTGGTCGGTGGCGAGGGCAACGACCCGATCGAGCGGTTCGCGCTCTACCACGACATGACGCACAAGATCACGATGAACGAGACCGAGCACCAGTTCGCCCACAACTACATGGGCACCGCGTTCAACGGGTCGGGCCTGGTCCCGGAGCTCTACGAACGGCTCTACGAGGGCGGCATGCGGCAGTTCTTCTGCCCGCAGGAGGACGGTTCGGCCTGGATGACCGGCATGCCGGGCATGGGCATCGACTTCCACTACGCCACGTCGACCGCGTTCTCGGCCAGCAAGGAATACGGCGACACCGAGCGCAACGCCGCGCTGCGGGCCTGGATCGGCAAGGAGTACCAGCCGACCTGGGACACCGAGCTGGGCGAGTTCTACCACCACCTCGGGCTGGGCGAGAAGTGGCCGCGGGCGCAGTTCAACGCGTGGCTGATGAACGGCTACACGATCACCAAGCCGGGTCAGTGGCGGAACATCTTCCAGAACCCGAACGTCAAGAAGTTCCGTGAGCCCACCGTGGAAGGCGTCGACTTCCCGACGGTCCGACCGCGGCAGGCTTACTACGACGCGGGCCAGAAGGCCCTGTACGTCTCGATCACCTCGTGCGACAAGGCGAAGCTCGGCGAGCCGACCTCGTTCCGAGTGACGAACCTGCTGCCCGGCACCCGCTGGCGGCTGACGATCGACGGCGTCCACACCGACGGTGTCGAGCCCAGGGGCGGCACGATCACTGTCGACACCAAGGTCGGCGCACATGCGATCGTGCTCCAGCAACTCGGCGCATGAGTAGCTGATCGGAACAGAGTTCGGGGCGCCCGGGAGATCTCCCGGGCGCCCCGATGCACGTTGTCCGCCTCCGAGTGATCTGACTTGGCGTCAGATAACGCGCGGCACAGGCCTTTCGTCACCCGCTCAGAACAGGTCGCTCTCGTAGGCGGCGCGGGCTTGTTGAGCGGCATGGTCGAGGCCGTGGGTCCCGCCGCCGCCGGAGCTCACCGGAACCTGGATGGACGCCGCGGCCTGCACCGGCTGCAGCGTCGGCGCCGGTGTTACCAGCGACGGCGGGACCACGATGCGCTCCGAGCGGGGGGCGTCGGGCGCTTGCATGTTGTCGGAGATGATGCGGCCGTCGCGCATGACGACCAGGCGTTGGGCGCGGCCACCGACGTCGCTCTCGTGGGTGATGACCATGATGGTGCGCCCGGCCGCGGCCAGTTCGTCGAAGAGGTCCAGCACGTCGGCGGTGGA
>DATASX010000051.1 GCA_036269075.1 Sporichthyaceae bacterium | reverse complement strand
CGGGATAACCTTCACCTACGGAGTGCCTTCCGCCAGGGAACATCAGGACCTCAGGAATCCCGATCTTCCCTTGCCGGACAGGCACTTCCGTGTCTCACCCGCCGCCCAACACCCGCCGACCTGCAATTTCGAGGCTAGGCCGGCACGCTGCAGGATCAATCGGTCCCGGGCCGGCAGGCCGATGCGTTCAGCAGCGATCACCGCCAGCGACGCCACACCCCGCGAGTGACCGAGCCGCCAGGGCGAGCGGACGTCGGCGTAGTCGGCGAACCCCTCCAGCGCCGCCGTCAACCCCGCCTCGGTCAGCTCGCGGCCCAGGCTGGGTGAGTCGCGGATGACTCGGTCCCACGCGTCGTCGCGGTCCAACGTGGCAAGGATCGACTCGGCGTTCGCGCAGAAGCAGTCGACCAGTGCGGGGTCGAACTCGGTCCCCCGGCGCGAGCGCAACATCGCGACAGCGGCATCCACGCCACCCAGTCGGTGGTGCACCTCGACGTCGTCGGCGATGTGCACCAGTCGCATCACGACGTCGATCTGTTCGCCGGATCGGTTGCCGGGGGTCCCTTTCCCGTCCCACCGCTCGAACGCTTGCTGCAAGGGCCTGCGCACCTCCGGACCCAGACCGAGGCGAACTGCGAAGTCGCCGGTGGTCTGGCAATGGGTGACCATCGATCGACCGGCTTCGCCGACCCCGGAGGCAAGGAATCGGCCGAGCGCCGAGAGTCGGCGCAGCGAGGACTCGCCTGCAGCGAGGTGTCGCAGCAGGAACTTCAACGTCGGTATCGGAAGCTTGTCGACGTGATAGCTGTCGGCGCGCAGTTGGATGTCGTCGCCGAACCACGCCGCCATCTCGTGGGAGTCGGCGACACAGCCGACCCACGCCAGCAGCGACACGTAATACGCGGCCGCTCGGTCCTGTTCCGGCAGCCCCGCAGCGTCGGCGAGCGCCAAGGCGATGGCGGTCTGACGCAGCACGTGGGCCTGGGGCTGCCCCAGGCCCAGATCGGTCGCCAACGACAGAGCAGCGACGATTTCGGCCAGCCGGACGCCCGCACTCGTCTCGCCTGCCGCCACCGTCGGATTATCCCGCCGGACCGGCACCCCGGGCGGCTCGGCGTCGGCCGGAGGTTTCCGCGCCTTCCCGTTCGGCCCACCGATCCGCCCAGGCCTGCAGCGGCGGGTACAGCTCCAGCAGCGCCCGGCCCTCCTGCGTGAGTAGGTAGCCGTCCTCGGTCGAGGTCACCGCGCCGGCGGCGCGCAACTCCGCCAGTCGGGTATTGAGCACCGACGAACTCACTCCGCCGCAGCATGACTGCAGCCCGCGGAAGTTCACGGGTTGCGCCCGCAGTTCCCAGATGACCCGCAGCGTCCAACGGCGGCCCAGCAGGTCGAGCAGCGCCATGACCGGTTCGCCGCTGGTCGAGCCGCGAACCGGCCGGCCCGGCTGGAGACGGTCGCCCACCGGGAACCTCCTTGTGCTTGGCGAAACAGAAGCGATACCTTCGCGCTTCGAATACCGAAGCGCGAGGGGAACTATAGATGGACTCGGCGCCACCGCGGATCGTCCCGCTGCAGCCCCCGCACTCACCGGAGTTGGATGCTGCACTGCAGCGGTGGATGCCGCCCAACAGCGGCAGCGAACCGCTGGCACTGTTCCGGGTCCTCGCCCGCCACGAGGAGCTCTTCTCCCGTGCCCGGCCACTCGGTGCCGGGATACTCGGAAGCCACACCCTGTCGGCCAGGTTGCGCGAGCTGCTGATCCTGCGCACCTGCGCGCTGACCGGGGCGGAGTACGAGTGGGGCGTGCACGCGGTCGCGTTCGCTTCCGCCGTCGGACTCTCGCAGCGACAACTGGTCGCGACGACGGACGCCGGTCGCGACGATCCGGCACAGGGCGAGGCGCTCTGGGACGACGCCGAGTGCGCGGTGCTTCGACTGGCGGAAGAACTGCACGACACCAGTGCCATTTCCGACGCGCTGTTCGCCGAGCTCGAGCGGCACTTCACCCACGAGCAGATCATCGAACTCTGCCTCGCTGCCGGGTGGTACCACGCCATCTCCTACGTCATCCACGCCGCACGGCTGCCGCGGGAACTCTGGGCGATCCCGTTCCCGGCCGCAGCCGGCGAGAACTCCGCCCCAGCGCGGCGCTCAGGTGGGGTGACCACTCGATGTGACTCTTAGTCACATCCATGGTGGCCGAGACTCGGCTGACGTCCGGCCGCTGGGGCGCCCGGGTACGTCCGACATCGGTACGGACGTTTCCAGAAGTTGAGAATCAGTGCAAGAAACACCGTTCGACAATTGTGATCTTCGTTCGGTTGCGGGTCGCGGGCGTTTCGGCTCTCCGGTGGGCGGGCAGGGCTGGGGCGCGGTCCCGAGCAGCGCCCAACGGTGGACGGGCGTGTTGGCGGCGGAGTCGACGGGTGCCTGTTGCCCGCCCGGTGGAGCACCCTCGCGCCCGCACTCTCGAGGCGACCTGGACGGGTATTTCACGTGACGGTGTTGGCGCGGTCCGACGTGATTGAGGACAGCGACCCGAGCGGGTTACACCGCTCGCTGCGCGCCCTGAACTGGGCCAACTTTTTCCTCGCCGACCTGCAGTCCGGCCTGGGGCCGTTCCTCGGCATCTACCTGGTCAACCTGCCCGGGTGGGACGCGGAGGACATCGGTTGGGTGCTCGCTCTCAACGGGTTGGCCGGCTTGGCCCTCAGCGCCCTGGCCGGCGCGTTGATCGACATCACCCGGCGCAAACGACTGCTGATGGCGACCGCCGCCGGGCTGACGTCGCTGGGCACGCTCCTGATCACGCTGCGCCCGACCTTTCCGGTGGTGGCGTTCTCCCAGCTCCTGACCGGCGTGGCGGCGGTGGTGCTCCTGCCGGTCACCGCCGCGCTGGCGCTCGGCCTGGTCGGGCCGGAGCGCTACGCCGCGCAGACCGGACGCATGAACGCGTACAACCACGCCGGGAACGTCGTCGGTGCCGCGGTTGTCGGCGTGGTCGGGTACCTGGCCGGTCTGCGGTTCGGGTTCCTCCTGTCGGCCCTGTTCGGCGTGGCTGTGGTGGCGGCCGTGGCGGTGATCCGGCCCGGGTTGATCAGGCACGACGTCGCCCGCGGCCTGGACAACCAGGAAGGCCCGGCGGCGCAACCGTCGAAGCTGCGGACCCTGTTGCGCAACCGGTCCCTGCTGGCCTTCGCGGCGGCCGTTTGCCTCTGGCAGATGGCGAACGCCGCGATGCTGCCGCTGGCCTCGCAGAAGTTCGCGCTCGGGAACAGCCACCAGGGCGCGTTGTTCCTCGGCGCGTTGGTCGTGGTGGCGCAGGCCACGATGGTCCCGATGGCGCTGCTGGTGTCCCGAGCGGCTGACCGGTTGGGACGCAAACCCCTGCTGGTGCTGGCATTTCTCGTCCTGCCGATCCGCGGGGCGATGCTGGCCCTGACCAGGCACGCCGGACCGATCCTGGCGATCGAGGTGCTGGACGGGGTCGGCGCCGGGCTGTTGGAGCCGCTGCTGGCGATCGTGGTGGCGGACCTGACCCGGGGCACCGGCCGGTACAACATCGCGTTCGGCACCGTGACCATGATCCAGGGAATCGGGGTAGCCCTCAGCTTCAGCCTGGCCGGTGCCGACGTGGTGGTGGCCGGCTACCCGGCCGCCATGTTCACCCTGGCCGGGATCGCGTCGGTGGCGTTGCTGGTGCTACTGGTCGGCGTCCCGGAAACCGCGCGGCGGGCTGAACCGCACCGCCGGCTCATCTCGGCCCTGCCGAACCTGGTGCGGTGAGAGCAGCGCGCCCCTGCGTCGACCCCATCAGACCACCTCCACCACCTCAGGGGCGCTCGGGGCGATCGGAGGGTGCTGGTGCCGACGGTGGGCGACGACCCCGAAGGGCAACGTGACCAGGAGCAGTGCCAGAACCGGGATGGTCATGCCGAGCGCGACACCCACCGTCTGGGTCAGAACCGCCGCGGCGGCGAATGTGAGCGAGGTGCAGACCTTCTGCGCACCGCCGGCCAACGCCAGCACTCGGTTCGCCTCGCCCTGCGCCAGTCGGTGCTGCATGCGGGTCTGGAACGAGGTCCAGCCCTGGAAAGTGATGCCCGCGACGACGACCATCGCGAGCGCGATCGGCCACCCGGCGACCGCCAGGGCGACGACCAGTAAGCCGGTCAGCGGCAGCAGCAGATGCATCGCCGACCTGTGCCGCCCGGTGAACCGCGGCAGCAGCGGGATGGCCAGCAACGATCCGACCGCGAACACGGCCTGCAGCAGGCCGAAGTCCGACGGCGGACGGTGGAAGTGGTAGGCCGTCAGCCCGGGGCCCAGCGCGTTGAACACCTCGAACATGCAGAGGAAACTGATCATCACCGCCATGTCGGTGAGGGTGTCCGCATCGGCCAGCAGAGCTCGCAGTCCGCCATGTCGTATCGCCCCGCCGGGCTCCTCCTGCCGAATCGACACGCGTCGCTCCGGGCACGGGATCGCGGCGATGAGGAAGAAGGACACCAGGTAGGACACCGCGTTGACGGCGAAGCCGGTCACCGGACCGAACAGGCGGATCACGCCGAGCCCGACCACTCCCCCGAACACCGCACCGAACTGGTAGACCGACCCGAGTCCGGCATTCGCGCCGGCCAGCGCCTCCTTGTCGACCAGGTGCGGGATGAAAGTGCGACTGGCCGGGAAATAGACGGCCGAACCCACCGTCAGCAGCACCTCGGCGGCGAAGATGCACGGAATCGGGCTGCCTGAGGTCGTGATCGCCACGCAGAGCAGCACGACCACGCCGCCGGACAGGCCGTCGACGAACAACAGCGACTTGCGCGGCGACACCTCGTGAATGAACCGGGCCACGACGACCGCGAAGAGAGCCGAGCACAACGTCGAGACGAGCATCAGCACCGGGACCAGCGCAGGCCTGCCCGCCAGCACGAACACGTTGGCGGCCGCCAGCGTATGGGCGGTGTTCCCCATGGAGCTGGTCAGCGTCGCCGCCATGTACCGGGTGAGCGGGTGTCTGGCGTGCGTCGCGAGCGCAGGTTTGTTCACCGAGTCCTCGAGCGCGGACATGGCTATCCGTTCATCACGAATCGTCGGCGGCCGGAGACCTCTGGACCGTTGCGTCGACGAGACGTCATACATTCCTCCATCTGCCTGTCGACCGGTCCCAGGTGCACTCGAGCGGAACGGCGACGGCGTCACAACGACGCGGAACCCGCAGTCGTGAAAGTGTTTTCACCATTGGCCATGACCATCGTGACGGCCCGGCGATTCAAGATCTCCTCTTCCGCACGGGGCCTCGCGCAAACCCCGCCGGACACGCCGGACGTACGCACTTCTCCGACCGGAACTAGTAGCTGACTAGTAGTCAGTTTCGGTGGATCTTGGTCGCGCGGGATAGATCACACTCTCGGACCTCGGTGGCTTGACCCTCCGCCGAGGCGGGTATGAGCCCGCTGAAGGGGCCGCAAACCCATTGACGCTGAGCAATCCGGAGGCCGCAGTGGCGAAGCATCTTCGCATCGCACAAGTAGCTCCGCCGTTCTTCTCGATCCCGCCGGACAAGTACGGCGGGATCGAGATGATCGTCGCGATGCTGGTGGACGGGTTGGTGGCGCGAGGGCACGAGGTGACCTTGATCGCCGCGGGAGATCCGCCCCCGCGCGGGAACTTCGAGGCGACCTTCGACGAGCCGCAGCGGGCGGGCCTGGGCGACTCGCTGGTCGAGCTGACCCACGCCGCCCGGGCGGCTGCGGTCCTGGACAACCTCGAGCTGGACGTGATCCACGATCACACCCTGTCCGGCGCCGCGATGGCGCGTGGCCGCAAAGCGCCGGTGGTCATCACCTCGCACGGCCCGGCCACCGGGGGTTGGGGGCAGTACCTGGACGCCGTCGCTGCCGCGGTTCACCTCGTCGCGATCTCCGAGTCGCAGATGAAGCTGAACCCCGAACTGCCTTGGCGGACGGTCATCCACAACGCGGTCGACACCACGCAGATCAAGGTGACGGAGAACAAGTCCGACCACCTGGTCTGGATGGGCCGGATGTGCGAGGAGAAGGGCGCGCACGTGGCCATCGACGTGGCCCGGGCTGCCGGGCGGTCGATCGTGCTGGCGGCGAAGTGCTTCGAGCCGGCCGAGCAGGAGTACTTCGAGAAGTTCGTCCAGCCTCGGCTCGGCGACGACGTCGACTGGCGCGGTGAGGTGGGCGGCGCGGAGAAGTACCGCATGCTCGGCGAGGCGGCCGGCTTCCTGTTCCCGCTGCAGTGGGAGGAGCCCTTCGGGCTGGCGATGGCCGAGGCGCTGGCCTGCGGCACGCCGGTGCTGGCGCTGCGCCGCGGCGCCGTGCCGGAGATCGTCCAGGACGGCGTCACCGGATACGTCCGCGACACGACCGAAGAACTCGCGGCGGCCATCGGGCATCTCGACCGCCTCGACCCGTTCGCCTGTCGCTTCCGGGTGGACGAGTACTTCAGCCCGAAATTGATGGTCGACCGGTACGAGCTGCTCTTCCAACAGGTCGCGGCCGCACAGTGAGCGAGCTTGCGAGTGAACCAATGTCACAGTGTCAGCCGGTGACAAGCACGCACGGGCGGACGGAGGCGCGCCAGTGACCGAGCCTGTGGCCCAGACGGCGTTGAACCCGGACACGGCTCCGCCGTCGACCCGCGGTGCCGATGCCCTGCAGCAGGTCTGCGGCCAGGTGTTCAGCATCGCGGGGCCGGACGGTGACATGACCGAGGGGCTGCACGGCCTGTACGCCGGCGACATCCGCATGGTGTCGGTACTGCGGTTGCGGGTGGACGGGCAGTATCCGGAACTGCTGTCGGTGCAACGCCCGACCCGCGATTCCCGCGTGCTGGTTCTGGGCCGGGTTCTGCCGGTCGGCGCGGCCGACAGCGTGCTCCTGGTGGAGCGGGAGCGGCGACTGGACCACTGCCTGGACGAGACCGTTACCCTGCGCAATTTCGGGCGGGACCCGGTCGGTCTGGCGCTGGAGATCGAGGTGGGCAGCGACTTCGCCGATCTGTTCGCCGTGAAGGAAGGACGGACCTCGGCGGTGCGGGCAACGTTGCAACCGCAGCCGCCTGCGGCGCCCACCGATCCGCATGCCCTGCCGGTGCTGTTGCGGTTCGGGCCGACGCTTCGGTCGCCCTCGGTCGCGGCGCCGCACCTGTCAGTGGCAGGCGACGGTGAGCCAGAGGTCGACGGCGGCGTCCTGCGCTGGATGCTGAGATTGGACGCCAATTCCTGCCGCAGCGTTCGGGTCCGGCTGGAGCCGAAGCTGAGCGATTCGGATCCGACGTCCTGGCTGACCGAACCCCAACTGCTCTCCCGCGACCCCGCTCCGGTCCTGCGCGGCGCGGCCTGGATCGACTGCAGCGGTCCCGGGCCGGCCCAGGTGCTGCGCCGAGCCGTCGCGGACCTCGACGGCCTGCGGCTGAACCTGCCGCACACCCGCACGCCCATCCTCGCCGCCGGGGCGCCGTGGTTCATGACGCTTTTCGGTCGCGACAGTCTGCTGGCCGGTTACATGGCGCTCCCGTGGGACCCCGCATTGCTCTGCGGAGCTCTGGAAGCCCTGGCCGCAACCGCGGGCCGCGACACCAACCCGGTGGTCGAGGAGGCTCCCGGGCGGATCCTGCACGAACTGCGCCTGGGCGAGGAAGGTGCGCGCGCGATCGGCGGGCACCGCTACTACGGGTCCGTCGACGCGGCACCGTTGTTCATGATGATGCTGGCGGAGGCCTGGCGGTGGGGCGCCGACGAGCGCTGGGTGCGCGGCCTGCTGCCGACCGCCGACGCCGCGCTGGAGTGGGCACGGACCAAAGCCGCCGCACATCCGGCCGGATTTCTGGCTTACCGCCGCTCGACCCCGGCCGGATTGTTCAACCAGGGCTGGAAGGACAGCTTCGACGGGGTCAACGACAACGCCGGGGAGATCCCCGAACCGCCGATCGCGTTGTGCGAGGTGCAGGCCTACCACTACCGGGCGCTGCTCGACCGTGCCGAACTCGCCGAGGCCTGCGGGGATGACGAGCGGGCGCATCGAATGCGGGACGACGCCGCCGAGTTGCGGGCACGCTTCCACGAGGCGTTCTGGCTGCCCCGGCAGGGTTTTCCGGCCATCGCGCTGGACGGCTCCGGTCACCCGGTCGACGCGCTGGCCAGCAACGCCGCGCACTGCCTCTGGGCCGGACTGCTCGACGACGATCCCGCCGCCGAGCTGATCGCGAAACTGGCCCGGCCCGACATGGCCAGCGGCTGGGGCCTGCGGACGCTGAGCACCACCATGGCCGCCTACAACCCGATGAGCTACCACAACGGCTCGGTCTGGCCGCACGACACAGCGCTGGCTGTGGCCGGCCTGGCCCGCCACGCACACCTGCCCGGTGCCGGTGCCTTGGCGCGGCGGCTGGCCGGTGACCTGATCAACGCCGCCTGCGAGTTCGGCGGCAGCCTGCCGGAGTTGATGTGCGGGTTCGCCGCGCAGGACTACCCGCGGCCGGTGCCGTACCCCTCGTCCTGCTCCCCGCAGGCCTGGGCCGCGGCGGCACCGCTGCTGCTGCTGCGTTCCCTGCTGCGGCTCGAACCGAACCTCCCGGCCGGCCGCATCGGCCTGGACCCGATGCTTCCTGCGGAGTGGGAGACGGTTTCGATCAGCGGGCTGCGACTCGGCGCGAGCACCTGGGACCTGGTCGCGACGGGATCGGAAGGCCACTTGCAGCCCAGCACCTCGGGCCGGCAGACCCAGCCCGGAACATCCGATCCCTCGCACTGCTCGTGAGCCATAGATTCTGACGCGCCATCAGTCCCCGCCGGTCACAACCCCAGCGACCGGCCCACGATCTCGCGCATGATCTCGTTGGTGCCGCCGTAGATGCGCTGCACCCGGCCGTCGCGCCAGGCGCGCGCGATCGGGTACTCCTCCATGTACCCGTAACCGCCGTGCAGCTGCAGGCAGCGGTCGAGCACGCGCCACTGCAGCTCGGTCGTCCACCACTTCGACCCGGCCGCCTCCTCGGCGGTGAGTTCGCCGTTGGTCAGCGCCTCGATCTGGCGGTCGACGAAGACCCGCGCGATGTCCAGCTCGGTGCGCATCTCGGCGAACTCGAACCGGTTGTGCTGGAAGGTCCCGATCGGCTGGCCGAAAGCCTTGCGCTGCTTGGCGTACTCCAACGTCCAGCCGAAAGCGACCTCGGCCACGGAGACCGCGTTGACCGAGATGCTCAGTCGTTCCTGGGGAAGCTTGGCGACCAGCTGCCGGAAACCCGAACCCTCCGCGCCCAGCAGGTTGGCGACCGGAACCCGCACGTCGGTGAAGGACAGTTCTGCGGTGTCGTTGGCGTGCAGGCCGATCTTCTCGAGCCTGCGCCCGCGCTCGAATCCCGGCATGCCCGTCTCGATGACGATCAGGCTCATCCCGTCGTGGCGCTTGGTCGTGTCGGTCTTGACCGCGACGATCACCAGGTCGGACTGGATGCCGTTGGTGATGAAGGTTTTCGCGCCGTTGACCACGTAGTGGTCGCCGTCGCGCACAGCCGTCGTGCGGATCGAGGCCAGGTCCGACCCGGTGCCGGGTTCAGTCATCGCGATCGCGGTCATCAGTTCACCGGAACAGATCCCCGGCAGCCACCGGGCCTTCTGCTCCTCGGTGGCCCCGGTGAGGAAGTACGGCAGACAGACATCGTTGTGCAGGCCGATGCAGGCACCGGCGCCGATCACGCCGGCGCGCGCGAACTCCTCGCTGATCACGGCGTTGAACCGGAAGTCCGGCGTGCCCCCACCGCCGTACTCCTCCGGCGCGGCGAAGCCGAGGAAACCGGCCTTCCCGGCCTTGCGGAACAGCTCCTTGTCGGTCATCCCCGCCTGCTCCCAGGCGGCGGCGTGCGGCGCCATCTCCTTCTCCACGAAGCTGCGGAAGCCCTCCCGGAACAACTCGTGCGTGTCGTCGTACAGCGATCGACGCATGACATTCCTCCCGGAACGGCGGGCACCGAGCTCGAGCGCTCGGAGGCGAGGGGATCTGTGCGGAGCAGGGGCGCGAGAATCGTAACCATGGACATCGAACTGCTCGAGACCGTCGAACACGAAACCGGCCCGCAACCGCAGTGGACAGTGCTGCTGCTGCACGGCCTGGGCGACAGCGGCGACGGCTGGGCGCCGTTGGTCCCCGAGCTGCTGCGGAAGGACTGGCCGGCGCTGCGGTTCGTGTTCCCGCACGCACCGATCCGGCCGGTGACGATCAACGGCGGCATGCGCATGCGGGCGTGGTACGACATCGTCGACCTCGAGGACATCGACAACCGCGCCGACGAGGCCGGGGTGCTGGCGTCGGCGGCCCAGGTCGAGGCGCTGATCGCGCGCGAGTCCGAGCGTGGCGTGCCGCGAACCCGGATCATCCTGTCCGGCTTCTCCCAGGGCGGCGCGATCGCGATGGCCGTGGCCCTGTCGAACCCGAAGCCGCTGGGCGGCCTGATCGCGCTGTCGACCTACCTCCCCATGCCGGACCGACTGATCGGCGAGGACCATCCGCCGCACCCGCTCCCACCGGTGTTCATGGCCCACGGCCGCCACGATGCGGTGCTGCCGCACCGTGCCGGGGAACTCGCGGCCGACCACCTCGGCAAGCTCGGCTACGACGTCGAGTGGCACTCCTACCCGATGGGGCACGAGGCGTGCCTGGAGGAGCTCACCGCGATCTCCGACTGGCTGACGCTGCGGTTCCGCGGCGCCTGACGCACCGTCAGCCGGCCAGGCGCGGCACGGTCCGGGCGCGGCTGCGGAAGGTGCGGCGGTAGGTGTCCGGGGGCACGCCGAGGGCTTGGTTGAAGTGGCGGCGCAACGTCGTCGCCGTGCCCATCCCGGTGGCCCCGACGATCGACTCGACGCTGTCGTCGGTGGTCTCCAGCAGCTCCTGCGCCCGGCGGATCCGCTGGTTCAGCAGCCACTGCAGCGGCGTGGTGCCGGTGGCGGACCGGAAGTGGCGGCCGAGGTTGCGTGAGCTCATGTTCGCCTGCCGGGCGAGGTCCTCGACGCTCAGCGACTCCTCGAGTCGCTCGATGACCCAGCCGAACAGGTCGGTGAGCCAGTGGTCGTCCGGGTCGGGCATCGGCGTGGCGACGAACTGGGCCTGGCCGCCGGCCCGGTGCGGCGGGACGACCAGCCGACGGGCCACCGCGTTCGCCACCGCCGAACCGTGGTCGAGGCGGATCAGATGCAGGCACAGGTCGGTGGCGGCGGACTTCCCCGCCGAGGTGAGCACCGTTCCATCGTCGACGTAGAGCACGCTCGGGTCCACCTCGACCGCCGGGTAGCGGGCTGCCAGGACTTCGGTGTGCACCCAGTGCGTGGTGGCGCGGCGCCCGTCCAGCAGGCCGGCGGCGGCCAGCACGAACGCGCCGGTGCACAACGACGCCACCCGGGCACCGGCCCGGTGCGCCGCGCGCACCGCGTCGACCAACGCGGCGGGCGGGTCGAGCGTCGGGTCGGCCCAGCCGGGCACGATCACGGTGTCCGCCCGTTTCAGGTGGGCCAGGCCGTGGTCCGGCTCCAACCGGAACCGGCCGACCTGCACCGGCCCCGGTCCGCACACCGCGAATCGGTACCAGGGATCGGCGATCGAGCTCAGGTCGGTGCCGAAGATCTCGCAGGCGACGGACAGCTCGAAATGGAGCATCCCCTCGGTGACCGCGAGTGCGACCGATCGCATGTCCGAAATTGTACGCATAGTGGCTTTCCAGACACTCGCGCCGGCGGCCCGGTCGCGGCGAGGATCTCCTGGCTCACACCCACGGAAGGGAAATCGGCCATGACATCGACGATGGAGTCTGAATCGGTGAAGACGTTCCGCGCGCTGCACGACGGGCCAGGCCTGCTATGCCTGGCGAACGCCTGGGACGCGGGCAGCGCCCGGCTCGTCGAGAGTCTGGGCGCTCCTGCGGTGGCGACCACCAGCGCCGGCTTTGCCTGGGCCCTCGGGCACGCCGACGGTGAGCGGATCCCCGCCGCCGTAGCGATCGCCGCGGCCGGGAACGTCGCCCGCGTCCTGTCCGTGCCGCTGAGCGTCGACGTCGAGGGCGGTTGGGCGGCCGAACCGGCCGCCGTGGCCGAGAACGTCGCAGCGCTGAGCGAGCTCGGCGTCGCCGGGATCAACATCGAGGACGGCGACGACTCGCCCAAGCTGCTCGCAGCCAAGGTCGCCGCGATCAGGGCGAGCTCCGCGGTCTTCGTCAACGTGCGCACCGACGTCTACCTGCGCGGTCTGGCTCCGGAGGCCGATCGTGTGGCCGAGGTGCTGGCCCGCGCCGAGCGCTACCGCGACGCCGGCGCGGACGGGCTGTTCGTGCCGGGGATCTGCGTTCCCGACGAGATCGCGGCGGTCGCCGAGGCCGCGGGCCTGCCTTTGAACGTGATGGCCTGGCCGGGTCTGCCGAGCAACGCCGAGCTCACCGCGCTGGGCGTGCGCCGGTTCAGCGCCGGGGCCTCGATCGCGGCGGCGGTGTGGGGCGTGGCGCGCGAGCTGACCGAGGCGTTCCTGGCCGGCACGGTCGCGGACGCGCCGAGCCACTGGGCCATGGACTACGGGGAGATCCAGCAGTTGTTCGGCTGACGAAGCGGCGCGCGCAGACCTGACGCAGCGTCAACGCCAGGAAAGCGCCGGATCGGACAGAATGACTGGCGGCGCCGAACGCGTCCCCGCCAGTTTCAAGGTATAGCTGGGAGGGGGGCTTGCCGCAAGGACCCCGTCGTACCGCACAATCGCCGGCCGGGGGTGGGGCCGTTTCGCGGCCCCGCACACGGAACTCGGGACGGGGAGCTCGTGAGCGAAAGCGCGTTCGATCTGCCGGCGCGGTTGGCCGCCAAGACCGATCCGGCGTTGATCGCCGCCGACGAGCGGCACTTCGCCGCGCTCGCCGAAAGTCTGCGGCACTCGATCGCGGACGTGTCCGCACGGCTCGACGCCGAACGCCGGGCGCCCGGCGGCAAGGGCCGCGAGGCCATGGACCGCGACCTGGAAGTCCACCGGCTCACCGGGCGACTGCGCGCCCTGCGTCGCTACGGCCTCGACCTGTGCCTGGGCCGCATGGACCCGGCGGACGGCTCCGCGCCGGTCTACGTGGGCCGGCTCGGGCTCACCGACAGCAGCGGCCACCGGTTGCTGCTCGACTGGCGATCGCCGGCGGCCGGGCCGTTCTTCGGCGCCACCCACGCGAACCCGATGGGGCTGGCCGCCCGCCGGCGCTACCGCTGGACGGCGGGGCGGATCAGCGACTACTGGGACGAACTGTTCACCGCCGAGGGCGTCGAGGGGCACCCGGCGCTGGACGATCAGTCGGCATTCCTGGCGAGCCTCGGCGCCAACCGCACCGAACGGATGCGCGACGTGCTGGCCACCATCGCCGCCGATCAGGACGCGATCATCCGGGCGGGCTCGCGCGGCGCCCTGGTCGTCGACGGTGGCCCGGGCACCGGCAAGACCGTCGTCGCCCTGCACCGCGCCGCCTACCTGCTGTACTCCGACCCGCGCCTGGACCGCCGCCACGGCGGCGTGCTGTTCGTCGGCCCGAGCCGGCCGTACCTGGCCTACGTCTCCGACGTCCTGCCCAGCCTCGGCGAGGACGGCGTGCGGACATGCATCCTGCGCGACCTGGTTCCTGAAGGCCCGACGGCCGGCCCCGAGACCGACCCGGAAGTGGCCCGGCTGAAGGCCTCGGCCCGGTTCGTGACGGCGATCGACGCGGCGGTAGCCATCTACGAGGAGATCCCCAAGAAGGCCACCACGATCGAGACGCCCTGGGCCGAGGTCGAACTGAGCACGGGCGACTGGGCCGACGCCTTCGACGCCGTCGAACCCGGGACGCCGCACAACGAGGCCCGGACCGCGATCTGGGCGGCACTGGTCACCACCCTGGTCGGCAAGCACGCCGAGGACGTGCCGGAGGACCAACTCCGGCGGTCGCTGCGCAGCAACCGCGACCTGCACGACGCGGTCAACCGGACCTGGCCGCTGCTGGAGGCCCCGGACATCGTCGGTGACCTGTGGTCGGTGCCGGCCTACCTGCGTAAGTGCGCACCGTGGCTGGACGTCGCCGACGTGCGTCGCCTGCAACGTCCCGAGGCGGCGGCCTGGACGGTGTCGGACCTGCCGCTGTTGGATGCCGCCCGGCATCGGCTCGGTGACCCCACGGCCGCGCACCGAGAGCTTCGGAACGAAGCGGTGCTGGCCGGCGAACACGAACGCATGTCCCGAGTCGTCGAGGAGATGCTCGCGGCCGACGACGACGGTGAGGGCGCGATCACGATGCTGCGCGGGGACGACCTCGTCGACGCCCTCGTCGACCAGAGCGCGCTGCCCGGCGCCGAGATCGACTCGTTGTCCGGGCCGTTCGGGCACATCGTGGTCGACGAGGCCCAGGAACTCACCGACGCACAGTGGCAGATGCTGCTCGCCCGGTGCCCGTCGCGCAGCTTCACGATCGTCGGCGACCGAGCCCAGGCCCGACAGGGGTTCACCGAGTCCTGGCAGGAGCGGCTGAACCGCGTCGGCGTGGACCGGGTGGAACTCGCGACGCTGAGCATCAACTACCGGACCCCGGCGGAGATCATGGCCGAGGCCGAGCCGGAGATCCGAGCCGCGCTGCCGGACGCCAACGTGCCGGTTTCGATCCGCAGCAACGGCATCCCGATCCGCCGCGGCAGCGCGGCCGAGTTGGGATCGATCGTCGAGGCCTGGCTTGCCGAGCACGACGAGGGAATCGCTTGTGTGATGGGCGATCCGGGGTTCCGCGCTCCGGCCCGGGTGCGGTCACTGACGCCGGAGGAGTCCAAGGGGCTGGAGTTCGACCTGGTCGTGCTGGTCGACCCGGCGGGCTTCGGCGACGGCGTCGCGGGCGCCGTCGACCGCTACGTCGCGATGACCCGGTCCACCAGTCGACTGGTGCTCCTGAAGCGGTGACGCCCCGGCCGGCCCGGTCGCCGAGCCGAACTGATCCCCGTCAGTTCCGGGCCGGCCGCCTTGTGGGCTCAAGTAGCGGGCGGCGCGCCGTTGCCCGCCTCGCCCGAGTAAGCGGCCAGGTCGACCAGCAGCTGTGCCGGCAACGAGAGCTCGTCCAGCCCGGCCGGGGACAGCAGGCGGATCTTGGCGTCGCCGGACCTGCTCAGCACGACCCGGACCACCCGGGCGTTGTCCGGGTCCGGCCGACGGACCACGTAACCGGCCGTCTCCGCCCGGTTGACCAGCTCGACCGTGCTGTGGTGCCGGATGCAGAGGTAGTCGGCGATCTCGCCCATGCTCGGGCCCTGCGGGTCGGGATGTCCCTTGATCGTCAGCAGCAGTTGGTGCTGCGCCGGGGTGAGGCCCTGCGACCGGGCCTGCGCCTCACTCCACTGCTGGAAGCGGCGTAGCGCAGTACGTACGCCGAGCAGCCGCTCGTAGTCCGCGTCGGACATGGCGGGTGCGGGTCGACTCATGGGCCGAAATCATGCCGGATCCTGCTGAGCAAAGGGCCGCGCCGGACCCCTCGGCGAGAGGGGCCCGGCGCGGCGCTGACGGCGGGCCGGCTCAGGTGGTCGCGGGCTCTGGGGCCCGACGGTGCCGGGACCACATCTCGCTCTCCTCCTCGATGACGTCGCCGACTCCGGTGACCGTGTCGGTCGAACGGCGCTGGCTGAGCAGGTAGGGCAGGCCGACGAGCGCTGCACCGCCGACCAGGTTGCCCGGGACCGTGTAGAGCAGGTTGTGGCCCATGTCGCTCCACTTCGCGCTGCCCTCGAAGATCGCCAGCGCGAACAGCGTCATGTTCGCGACGCAGTGGTCGTAACCGGCGGCGATGAAGGCCAGCAAGCCCCAGAACAGCACGATCAGCTTCGCCGAGTCGGTGGTGGCGCGCGAGGCCATCCACAGCGCCAGGCACACCAGCATGTTGCAGAGCACGGCGCGCCAGAACAGCTGGCCCGCCGGAGCGGCCATCTTGCTGTGGACGACCCCGCTCAGCATCGTGATCGGGGCAGCGGCCACAGCCGGCTTGCCCGCAGCGGCCGGCTTGGCGCCCAACTCGAGGATTCCGGAGGCGTAAACCATCCCGGCGAACCCGAGCGCGCCGAGGAAGTTGCCGACCAGCGACGCAACGTTCACGGCGATTGCCTCGACCAGCGAGACCCGCCCCCGCAACCAACCGATCAGCATGAGCATGTTGTTGCCCGTGAAAAGTTCGGCACCGGCGAACACGACCAAGGTCAGTGCGATGCCGAACACGCACCCGGAGACCAGCTTGGTCGCCACGTTGCTCGCGGCGAAAAGCGGCCCGGCGGCGGTGAGCATCAGCACGATCGCCACGCCCACGTAGGCGCCCGCAAGCATCGACAGCATCAGGTACCGCGGCAGGTCCCGGACCGCCTTGGCCTTGCCGGCCGCTACTTGGGCCGCTTCGTCTACAGACTCCGGCAACGGCAACGGCATCTCTAACTCCCCAATCACTACGTATGGATCGAATGCCCGAAGACGTAACCGGGCCGATGCCGGACAGTCGACATTGCCCATGTTTCGGCCCGCGACCGTGACGTGTTCCAGGGAAGTAACAGAGATTTCCCAGCAGCGCCGAGCGGTCAGTGCTGGTCGAGTTCCGCGCTCGGATGGATCACCGGTCGGTACCCGGCCGCCAGGGTCGCGACGGTGGCCCGCGGGGTCAGCACCTCGACCGGCCCGGGCCCGTACTCGACGGGTTCCCGGTAGCCGCCCGGCGTCCAGGTCAGCAGACGGTCGCCGTGGACCAGGCGGGCGACCCCGTCATGCCGGACGACCGTCCCGGTCGGGAGCCCACCGCAGGCGTCGGTCCAGGTCCGGGGCTGCCCCGGGGCGAGCAGGCGGTCGGCGTGCAGGCGGGCGTCGATCGCCGCCACCTTCGGCGGGTCGGCGGGGTGGGCGATGACCCAGGCCGCCTTGAACGCCCGGTGGTCGCGGTTGCGGCACTCCCCGCACGGCCGGTGCCCGGCGGCCAGCGCGGTCGCCTCGTCAAGGAAGTACAGCTCGGTCAACCGACGCGGCTGCCACTGCACCCGGCGCCGGCCACGGAACGCCAGCACGCAGATCAGCCACATGCGCCCGGAGGAGTAGCGGGACAGCCGGCCCGCGGCATCGACCAGGCAGCCCCGGCTGCCCCAGAACAGGCCGCGGTCGGGAACGGCGAGCAGCGTCCCGTCGGGGGCCACCCGGTTGGTCCGCGCGGGCGTCACCGCCCCAGGATCGCGCACCGGATAAGGGCTTTTCCACTGAGTTACCGGGGAGTAGGGTAGCTACGTGACCAGCGTTGCCGCCCCGGCGACGGGCTATCTCGACGACGTCGCGATGATCGCGCGCGTGCTCGCCCTCATCGACGCGGGCACCACCGAGCTCGGCCCCCGCGTCGGGCGCGTGCCGATCCGGAATTACGTGGAGCCGGCCCGCCTCGAGCGCGAGATCGCTCTGCTGCGCAGGCTCCCGGTGCCGTTCTGCCCGTCCGCCGTGGTCGCCGAGCCCGGCTCGTTCCACGCCCGGTCCGCGGCCGGCGTGCCGATCGTGGTCGTGCGCGACCGGGCCGGAGCGCTGCGGGCCTTCCGGAACAGCTGCCGCCACCGCAGCACCCAACTGACCGCGGGCTCCGGGTGCGCGACCTCGTTGGTGTGTCCGTTCCACGGCTGGGTGTACGCCCTCGACGGGTCGCTGTCGGCGATCCCGCACGCCGCCGGCTTCCCCGGGGTCGACCGGGCCGACCGGGGCCTGGTCCCGGTGGCATGCATCGAGCACGCCGGGCTGGTCTGGGTCGACCAGGAGGGCCCTGGCTCGTTCGACGGGGTACGGGCGCTGCCCGGGCTGACGGAGGGTCAGATCCTCGTCCAACAGGGCGAGATCCCGGTCGCGGGGAACTGGAAGGTGCTCGTCGAGGGGTTCCTCGAGGGCTACCACATCCGCGCCACCCACAAGACGACGTTCCTGCCCTTCGGCTACGACAACACCACGGTGGTCCAGCACCACGGGCAGCACTCCCGGGTCGCGTTCCCATTCCGCCGGGTGGAGGCGCTGCGCGACCTGCCGCCAGAGCAGTGGCACGTCGCGGGCGTGCTGACGGTCGTCGACCACGTGTTCCCCAACGCGATCGTCGCCCGGCTGACCGCGCACACCGCGCTGGTCGTCATCGAGCCGGACGGCATCGGCCACACCAGGTTGATCACCTACAAGGTCGCCGAACCGGACGCGGCCGGCGGCGTGCCCGAGGCGGTCACGCGCGACATCAGCTTCGTCGAGCTGGGCCTGGTCGAGGACCGGGCGATGGCCGAGGCGGTGCAGCGCGGGCTGGCCGGTCGGACCGCCGACGTGCTGTTCGGGCAGTTCGAGAGCGCCCTGACACATTTCCACGACGGCCTGGCCGCACACCTGGACTGATCCGGCCCGCCTCGTGCGGGAACTCCGAGACCGAAGTCACGTGTCGGTCGCGCCACTTCGGCCCGAGAACATCGCATCTTTGTTCTGACGTAGGGTCAGAACCAGTGCCGGCAGTGGGGAGCACATCTTGATCGAGGTCGTGACCCAGGACGGCGTGGCGGTTGTGACGCTGCGTCACGGCAAGGTCAACGCGTTGGACGTCGAGCTGCTCGACGCCCTGACGGCAACGGTGCACGACCTGGAACGGTCGGCCGTCGCGGGGGTGGTGCTGACCTCGTCCGGCGCGACGTTCAGCGCCGGGGTGAACCTGCGTCGGGTGCTCGACGAGGGCCCGGCCTACGCGAAAGACCTGGTCCGCGCGCTGTCCGAGGCGTTCGTCGCGTGGTTCGCCACCCCGTTGCCGGTGGTCGCCGCCGTCAACGGTCACGCGATCGCGGGCGGCTGTGTGCTGGCCGCCACCGCTGACCGCCGGGTGGCCGCGGACGTCCCGTCGGCGTTGATCGGCGCCAGCGAGGTCCGCGTCGGTGTGCCGTTCCCGGCCGCGGCGCTCGAGGTGCTGCGCCACGCCTGCGGACCAGCCGTCGAGGCGGTGGTACTTGGCGCCGGCCTGCACTCCCCTACCGCGGCCGTCGAGCTCGGGCTGCTCCACGGCCTGACCGATCCGGACCGATTGCTGTCCGACGCCATCGCCACGGCCGGCGCCCTGGCTGCCGGAGCGCCGGCGGTCTACGGCCGGACGAAGCTGTCTCTGCGGGCCCCGACCTTGGCCCGAATTGCCGCCGCCGCGCCCGACGACCTGTCGATCGCCGAGATCTGGGGTGACCCGGCCACCCGCGAGCGCATCGCCGCGGCGATGCCCGGGGCGCGTGCGGCGGTGCCCGCCGCGGACCTCGTCCCTGATCCGCAGGAGTTCGCCAAGGCCTGGGCGGCGGCCTGGAACGACCGCGACGTCGAGTCGGTGCTCGCGCACTTCGCCGAGGGAATCACGTTCAGTTCCCCGGTGGCGGCACAGGTCGTCGGCGGCGACGGCGTGGTCCGGGGCAAGGACGCCCTGCGCGCGTACTGGAACCTCGCCCTGGAACGCGTCCCGGATCTGCACTTCGAGATCCTCGGGACCTACCGGGGCACAGACTCGGTGGTCATCCACTACCGCAACCAGAAGGGCATCGAGGTCTGCGAGGTGCTGCACTTCGCCGACGGCCTGGCCGTCGCCGGATACGCGGGCTACGCGGCCGGTTCGACCGATCCCGCCGGGGTCGATTGAGCCGGTGAGCACCAGTTGCTCCCGAGAGGGCGGAGGCGGGATGTCGCTGAACCTGTTCGACCTGACCGGCAAGACCGCGCTGGTCACCGGTGGCACGTCCGGGATCGGGCGAATGATCGCCCGCGGGCTGCTCCAGGCCGGTGCGTCGGTGACGCTGAGTTCGCGCAAGCAGGCCGCCGGGGACGCCGCGGTCGCCGAACTGGCCGAGTTCGGCGAGGTGTCGTTCGTAGCCGCGGATCTCGCCGACGAGGCGGCGACCGCGCAACTGGCCGCGGCCGTGGCCGGACGTACCGAGCGCCTGCACATCCTGGTCAACAACGCCGGCGCGGTGTGGGGTGCGCCGTTGGCCGACTTCCCGGCGGCGGCCTGGGACAAGGTGCTCGGCCTCAACGTCAAGGCCCCGTTCCTGCTCACGCGCGCGCTGCTGCCGCAACTGGAGGCGGCCGGCACCGCGGCGGACCCGGCCCGGGTGATCAACGTCGGCAGCATCGACGGCCTGCGAGTGACGAAGTGGCCGACCTACTCCTACTCGGCCTCGAAAGCCGCGATCCACCAGCTCACCCGGGTGCTGGCCCGCGAGCTCGGGCCGCGGCACATCACCGTCAACGCGATCGCGCCCGGCCCGTTCCGTACCAAGATGATGGCCGTGATGTTGGAGGAGCACGAGGCCGAGGTCGTGGCCTCCTCGCCGCTCGGCCGGGTCGGCACCGACGACGACATGGCCGGCGCTGCGATCTACCTGTCGAGCCGAGCCTCCGCCTACGTCACCGGCGTGGTCCTGCCGGTCGACGGCGGCATCTACACCACCACCTGACTTCGACGAAGGGCTGTCCATGACGCACCCGTTCTCCGCTGCAGTGGACGTCCCGGTCTCCGGCGGCAGCCTGCGGGTCGGGCTGTCCGGGCCGCCGCCCGGTTCCGGCGTCCCGGTGGTGGTCGCCGTGCACGGCATCACCGGCTCGCACCGGTCGTGGTCGCCGGTCGCCCGTCACCTCGGGGACTCCGTCAGCCTGCTCGCCCTCGACCTGCGCGGGCGTGGTGGGAGCTCGGAGGTGCCCGGGCCGTTCGGGATGGACACCCACGCCGCCGACGTGGCCGCCGTGCTGGACCACTTCGGGGTGGCCCGCGCGGTGCTGACGGGGCATTCCATGGGCGCCTACGTGGTCGCGCGGCTGGCGGCCAAGGCTCCCGAACGCGCGGTCGCGACCCTGTTGGTCGACGGCGGTCTGCCCTTGCCCGTCCCGCCGGACCTTGACCCCGACGTCGTGCTCGCGGCGATCCTCGGGCCGGCCCTGGACCGGCTGTCGATGAAGTTCGACTCGTTGGCGGACTACCAGGACTTCTGGCGCGTGCACCCGGCGTTCACGATCTGGACCGACGACGTCGCGGACTACATCGCCTACGACTGCGCAGACCCGGAAGCCTCTCCCGTGCACTCGCGCGTCGCCGCCGACGCCGTCCGCGCCGACGGCCGCGACCTGTTGGCGGGCGACGCGGCCACCGCGGCCCTCGCCGCCCTGCCCGGCCCCACCGTGCTGTTGTGGGCCCCGCGCGGCCTGCAGAACGAGCCCCGCCCCCTGCTGCCGCAGGCCGTGATCGAGGCAGGCCACCACGCTTGTCCGCACCTGCTGGACCAGGAGGTCGCGGACACCAACCACTACCTGATCCTGCTCGGCGATCGGGAGGCCGGCGTGGTGGCCGCCGAGATCCGCCGGCTCGCCGAAGCCTGACAACGCTCCGATCATCGATGATCGGAGCGCGGTTTCGACACGGACAAATCGGGCGCGAAATGACGTCTCACGTATGAGAGAACCCCGCCCACGTATGAGAGTGCCCATTCCGATCATCGATGATCGGAGAACGGCCGATTGTGACCCCGGTCCTTCCGCTCGTCGCGCGATGCGGCGTAGCGTCCGGGCTCAGGCCGACGGACAAGGGAGATCGCATGAGCGAGCAGCGAGTTGCCATCGTCACCGGAGGCGTGCGCGGGATCGGGGCGGCCATCACCACCCGGCTCGCCGAGCAGGGCATTCACGTCGCCGCCGGTTACAGCCGCGGCGATATCCCGGCCAAGGAACTGCAGGAGCGGCTGACCAAGGAAGGCCACTCGATCTCGATCCACAGCGGAAACGTCGGCGAACCGGCCGACTGCCAGCGCGTGGTCGACGAGGTCTTGGCGCTCAAGGGCCGCGTGGACATCCTCGTCAACAACGCCGGTGTGACCGTCGACAAGACCGTCCGCAAGATGACCGTCGAGGACTGGCACGCAGTGCTCCGGGTGAACCTCTCCGGCACCTTCTACATGGTCAAGGCCGTGCTGGAGACGATGATCGCCCAGAACTACGGCCGGATCGTGAACATCTCCTCGGCCGTGGGCGCGACCGGCAGCATCGGACAGGCCAACTACGCAGCCAGCAAGTCCGGCCAGTTCGGGTTCTCCAAGTCGTTGGCCCGGGAGGTCGCCCGCAAGGGGATCACCGTCAACTGCGTGACCCCCGGCTACACCGAGACCGAGATGGTCGCCGCGATCCCGGAGAACGTCATCGCCGGCATCCTCCCCACTATCCCGGTCGGCCGGTTCGCACAGCCGGACGAGGTCGCCCGCGCGGTCACGTTCCTCACCGACGACGCCGCCGGCTACATCACCGGCGCGGCCATCGCCGTCAACGGCGGTTGGGACATGGCCTGACCTGATTCTTCGCGCCACCCCAGAAGAACCCCCGACCTACGCCACGCGGTCGGGGGTTCTTCGGTATCCATCGGTACTCGTGGGTAGAGTTACTGGCGAGTTAGAGCCCAGGCATAAGGCCGGGCTACCGTTCGGAACGAACAGGGGAACAAGGTGCGCAGGTTCGAGGACCAGGTGGTCGTCGTCACGGGTGGAGCCCAGGGCATCGGCGCTGCAACTGCGGCGCGCTTCGCGGACGAGGGCGCCATCGTCGCCGTCGTGGACATCACTGCCGAGCGGTGCGACACAACTGTCGAGAAGATCAAGGCGAACGGCGGCCGCGCCATCGCCATCGGTGCCGACGTCTCCAAGGCGGCCGCCGCCGCCGCCGCGATCGAGACCGTCATCGCCGAGTTCGGCAAGGTCGACGTGCTGGTCAACAACGCCGGCGTCACCCGCGACAACCTGCTGTTCAAGATGACCGAGGAGGACTGGGACGTCTGCGTCGACGTCAGCCTCAAGGGTGCCTTCCTGATGGCGCAGGCCGCGCAGAAGCACATGGTCCCGGCCCGCCACGGCAAGATCATCAGCCTGTCCAGCGTCTCGGCGCTCGGCAACCGCGGCCAGGCCAACTACTCCGCCGCCAAGGCCGGCGTGCAGGGCCTGACCGCCACCATGGCGCAGGAACTCGGCCCGTACAACATCAACGTCAACGCGGTCGCGCCCGGCTTCGTGCACACGCCGATGACAGAGGCCACCGCCGCCCGCCTGAAGATGACGGTCGAGGACTTCATGGAGCAGGCCGGCGCCGGCCACCCGCTGCGGCGCGTCGCCCAGCCCGAGGACATCGCCGCCGTCGTCGCGTTCCTCGCCAGCGAGGACGCCCGCCACATCACAGGGCAGACCGTCTACGTCAACGGCGGTCGCTCGGCCGTGTGACGCAGCCCGGGCCTCCGAGACGCCCGACAGCGCACTCACAGGGCACACCGTCCACGTCAACGGCGGTCGCTCGGCCGTCTGACGCCGGCACGGACCACGAACAGCTCGGCCCCGGTCGCAGGACCAGGGCCGAGCTGTTTTTCCCTTACAGGTCAGACGAAAGCCTGGCTGATGTCCTCGACCGTGCTGCCGCGGGTAGCCGGCGCGGAGGTCGACCCGGCAAGCACGATGTCATCGGCCCGGACCACGATCGACGGGTCGAGGTTGAGCACCGCGAAGCCCGCCACGGCCCCGGCGCCGAAGCCTGGGCAGAAGATCCGCGACGTGGTCTTGATGGCACCGTCGGCGACCGCGTCGTGGATCGCCAGCGGAATGCTGGCCGCGGACAGGTTCCCGGTCCGCTCGATGTTGAAGTAGACCTGATCGAGCGGGAAGTCCACCGAGCGCGCGATGTCGGAGACCATCACCTTGTTGGCCTGGTGCGGAACCATCACGTCGACCGCGTCGAGCAAGGAGCCTGTGCCGGTCGGGCCGGCCAACTTCTTCATCTCCTCGATCATCTGCGCCAGGTATCGCTTGGCCAGCGACTTCACCTCCGGGCCGTAGACGGTGATGTTCCCGTCGAACTCCGGGTTCGGCCACAGGATCGAGTTGACCTCGCTCGTCGGGCCGCTGGCATAGGTCTGCAGGTACTCGATGTCGCCCGGCTCGCCGGCCGGCGCCGGGGCGAGCACCGCGGCTGCGGCACCGTCGCCGAAGAGCATCCGGGACGTGCGGACGCTGCCGATCTTGTCGGAGAACTTCTCCGCCCAGACCAACAGGACCGGGCGCTCGACCTCCTGCAGCAGCCGCACGCCCTCGGCCAGGCCGTACGAGAAGCCGGCGCAGGCCGAGACCATGTCGTAGGAGGCGTAGGTGCGGTAGATGCCCAGCTCACCGGAGATGTAGGTGGCCATCGACGGGATCAGGCGGTTGCTCGTGCAGGTCGCGACGACGACCGCGCCGATCTTCTCTGGACCGTAGCCGGAGCCCTGCAGCGCGGCGCGGGCCGCGTCCAGCGCGACGTCCTCCAGTTCGCGGGCGGTGTAGCAGCGCGACTCGATGCCGGTCTTGACCGCGATCTGGGTGGCGCTCATCGGCGACCAGTTGAACGCCGAGTTGCGGATGACGTCGTCGTTGGTGCAGACGTGCTCACCGCGCAGCGCGGCCAGCGAGGCGATCTTCGGCTGCACCTTGAACCTGCTGCGCACGTCCAGCGCCGGGAACGGCTTCGCCGGCTTCTGCGCCTCGACCGGGACGACCTTGCGGGCCGGCGCGGTCGTGCCCTCCTTGACCCGCTCGATGAACGCGGTGACGGCCGGGTTGCGCGGCACGTACACGACGACGAAGTCGTCGTCGCCGACCTCGGAGAGCTTGACCAGACGGGCCGCCGAGCGGTCCCACGGGTACAGGTTGTGCAGCACCCGGGCCCAGCGGCCGAGTGACTCCAGCTCGGCAACCTCGGCGTGGTGGTCGAGGATCTCCTGCTGGCTGTAGACCGGGTAGTCCGGGTCGTGGCTCGGCAGCACGTAGGTCAGCGCGTCGCCGGAGGCGAGCAGCTCGGCCACCGTCGGCTTGATCGCCGGCAGGTTGCTGGCGTGGTAGAGCTTGTTGCCGAAGATGTCCCAGAGGATGTCGTGGACCGCGTCCTCGACCTTGACGTCCCACGCGGCGGGCAGGCCCTGGTAGCAATCGGCGACTGCGGCCATCTTGCGCGCCCCGTCGACCCAGGGTTTGAGCACCGGCATGAAGACCTCACCGGACCTGCGCGGAACGTCGCGCCAGCGCATCGCGCGGGGTTCGTACATGGTCAGCGTGTAGCGGTTGCCCCAGAACAGATTCAGCGCCACATCGCGCAACAACTCGAACCGGTTGGTGTATTTGCCGGCCTCGACCCGCTCCAGGATGTCGGTCCCGGTGGGTGACTTCTCGTCGAAGTCCCGCCGGACGGCCGCCTCGTACTGATCCAGCCCCGCGAACATGGACAGGTCCATCTCCGGGAAATAGCTGGACGGGAAAACCATCCGTCCGTGGCGATTGATCAGGAACGGCCTCACGAGAGCTCCTCCGGCAGTGCTTGGGATCTCCCAATGTTGCCGTAGGTTCAGGTGGTCGAAGTCGGACGTGTGCGCAGTCTCACCCGCTGACCCGCCAGTAACACTCGCCGGTAATTCTTCGCGTGACCCGGGCCACGAAAAGTTCCCCGAAAAAGTGACTGGTGGTCAGATTTACGGCTGGTCCAGGAAATCCGCGACCACCGGCGCGAGGTTCGCGGCGTCGGTGAACAACGCCAGGTGCCCGTCCTCGTAGGTGTGCAGCCGGGCGTGCGGCAGCAGTACGCGCATCGCCTTGGCGTTGATCAGCGGGATCAAGGGGTCGTCGGTGCCGGCCAGGATCAACGTGGGCTGCCGGATCAGCCGGATCACCGGCAGGCTGGACCAGCAGGCCAGGGCGGCCACCTGCAGCGCGTATCCGCGTGGCGGCCCGATCCGGGTGCGCCGGTGGATGACTTCCTCGACCAACTCCGGGTTGTCGCGCAACGCTCCGCCGTACAGCTCGGCGGCAATCGCCTTGGCGTAGCTGGGATCGCGGTGCCGCTTCGGGGTGAGCATGAGCCGCAGCACGCTGGGACGGGCCGGGACCATCCACGCGCCGGTCCCGGTGCCCACCAGCACCATCCGGCGGCACCGGCGCGGGTTCTGGAACGCGAATTGTTGGGCCAGTCCCCCACCCCAGGAAATGCCGAGGATGTCGACGTTCTGGTAGCCGAGCCGGTCGAGCACCCGGCCGAGCAGGATCGACAACCCGGCGTAGGTGTACGGGACGCTGGGCAGCGGCGATCCGCCCACCCCGGGGACGTCGAAACTGATGACCTCCAGACCCGGCGGCAGGGCCTCGACGAAGGGCTCGAACACCTCGAGGCTGACGCCGACCCCGTTGCACAGCACCAGCGGCGTGCCCGAGCCGTCGCCCTTACGGACGCGAACCCGGACCCGGTGCCCCAGCGCCTCGACCCACTGGCACCGATCGACACCGGGCCCGCGGAGTTTGGTAGCTCCGCGGGCCCGGCCGAGTCGGATTCCTCCGAGCAGGGTCATACCGCGTGCTCGCTGCGCTCGCGCGCGGCAGACCCCGTTGGCGCTGTTTCATTTTCGCTCGCAAGCTCGCTCATGCAGGCTCGTGCACGTACGTGCCCGGGGCGGGGCACAGCGCCGGGTGGCTTGCACTGCCGAGACCGGCCGGGGCCGGGCGCTCGTCGCCGGCCCGGGCGGTGACCCAGTCCGCCCAGTGGTCCCACCAGGTGCCGTCGTGCCGGGTGCCGGCCGCGCGCCACTCCTCCGGGTCGGCGCCCGGCGTCGGCCCGGTGAAGTAATGCGCCTTCGGCCCGGGCGGCGAGACCGGGGTCTGGATGTGCCCGGTCGGGGAGAGGACGAACTCGGAGTGCCCACCGAGCAGTTGGGTCGCGCGGTAGCAGCCCTGCCACGGAGTGAGGTGGTCGGAGTAACCGCCCACGACGTACGAGTCGCATTTCACGTCGCCCAGGCGAACCCCGTGGCCGAGCACGGTCATGCCGTCGTCGTACGTCAGGGCGTTGCGGCGGAAGATCCGCAGGAACTGGCGGTGCAGCGCACCCGGCAGGTTCGTCGCGTCGGCATTCCACGCCAGGATGTCGAACGCGGGCGGCTTCTCGCCCATCAGGTAGTTGTTGACCCAGTAGTTCCAAACCAGGTCGTTCGGCCGCATCCAGGTGAAGACGGTGCCCAGCGATCGTGCGTCCAGGACGCCGTTGCGCCGCCCCTTGCGCCGGGCCGCGGCCAGCAGCGTCGAGGAGTTGAACGCGCCGATCGCGGCCGGGATGTTCCAGTCCATCAGCGTGACGGCGAACGAGCAGGCCTTGACGCGATTGTCGCCGATCTGGGCCAGGTACGACAGCACCGAGGCCGTCGTGATGCCACCGGCGCAGAGCGCGAGGGTGACCAGCTCCTCGCTGCCGGTGATGTCCCGCATCGCATCCATCGCGGACAGGATCGCCTTGCCGTAGGTGTCCATGTCCCAGTGCGAGTTGGCCGCGGTCGGGTTGCGCCACGAGATGATGAACGTGGTCAGTCCGCGGGAGACCGAGTGCTCCACCAGGCTGCGGCCCGGGGCCAGGTCCAGGAAGTAGTACTTGTTGATCTGCGGCGGGATGACCAGGACCGGCAGGCTCCGGACCGACGCCGTCTTCGGGCTGTACTGGATCAGCTCGAGCACGTCGTTGCGGAACACGACCGCGCCCGGGGTGGCCGCCAGGTTCTCGCCGACGACGAAGCCGGAGTCGTCGACCTGCTTGGGCATGCCTCCGTTGTGGCGCAGGTCGCCGAGCCAATTGCGGGCACCGCGGCGCAGGCTGCCGCCGCCGGTCTCGAAGGCCCGCTTGATCGCGGCCGGGTTGCCGGCCAGCGTGTTCGTCGGGGCGACCGCGGAGGTGAACACGCCGGCCGCGAAGCGCGCGCGCTCACGGGTCCGCCACTGCATGTCGCTGCGCTCGACGACCTCGCCGACGGTGCCCGAGAACGCCAGGTAGCCCTGCATCACCCGGCGGTAGACCGGGTGGCCGTTCCAGGTCGGGTCGGCGAAGCGGCGATCGCCCCGAGCGGGCTCGACGTTCGACTTGCCGACCGCGACGCGGGCCAGTTCGGCGGCCAGGCCGGAGCCTGCGTCGACCAGCCGCGGGGTGTGCCTTACGGCCTTGACGGCCAGCTGACCGGCGCCCAGCAGGCGGTCGCGGAGGTCCGCCCCGGTCCAGCCACCGACCGGGTCGACCATCAGTACATCGGCTGCGGAGACATCCGGCTCGTTGGTCCGCGGCAGGTCGGCCTTCGGCGTCGCCTTCTGTCGCGAGGCGGTCGTTTTTTTCGACGTCGTGGGCTGCGTCATCTACGTCCTCTGATCACGTTCGCCGGCAACAGCGGCCGAAACGGATCCGGTCACGGACCACTGGGCCCGATTCGGTGGGCGTTCGGTTCCGCCGGGGTACCCGCTCAGAATAGCGACCGAGCGGTAACAACGTCCCGGCCGAGCGCCTTCAGATTGGTCACACCAAGATCTGTCGATCGCCGCCGGCCGGATAAGGAGCCCGGATTGCGGATGTTCGTCGCGCTGCGGCCCCCGCCCGCGGCCCTCGCGGAGCTTCGCGCGGCGGTGGCCGGCCTGCTCCCGTTCGCGCCGGACGGGCTGCGCTGGACAGTCGCGGAGCAGTGGCACCTGACTTCGTGCTTCCTGGCCGAGGTACCGGATCCGGTGGTCGAGGACCTGATCCGGCGGCTGAGACGGGCCGCGACTGCCGTCGAGCCGTTGACGCTGCGACTGCGTGGCGGCGGCCGGTTCGGCGACCGCGTGCTCTGGGTCGGTCTGGACGGCGACACCGCCGCGTTGCGGGTGCTGGCCACCAAGGTGCGTTACGCGGCGCTGGGCGCCGAACTGGACGTCGAGATCCGGCGCTTCCGTCCCCACCTGACGCTGGCCCGGGCCGGGCGGCCGGTGGCGATGGCCCAGGTGGCCGAGCGACTGCACGAGTTCGCCGGGAGCCCGTGGCGGGCCGTGTCGATGGAGCTGGTGCACAGCACGCTGGGCGCCGGACCGGGCGGGACGCCCCGACATCGGACGGTCGCCGAGCTGATCCTGGGCCGGCGGTAGTCGAGACTGGACCGGTGGATCTGGTGGGTGCGGTGGTCGTGGTGACCGGAGCCGGTCGCGGGCTCGGTGCGGCGATCGCCGCGGAGCTGGGGCGGCGCGGGGCGGTAGTCGTCTCGGTCGGCCGCGACCCGGACCGGCTGCCGGTGGTGGGTGCCGGGTCGGTCTGCGTGGTCGAACTGCGGGACCCGGCCGCGGCGGAGTCGATCGTGTCCCACGCCGTGGCCACCCACGGGCGGCTGGACGCGGTGGTGGCCAACGCCGGGGTGGGGCACGCCGGTGATGTGGCCGCAATGAGCCCGGCGCGGGTCGCCGAGCTCATCGAGGTCAATCTCACCGCCCCGATCCTGCTGACCAGGGCCGCGTTGCCGGTGCTGCGGGCGGCCGGGCGCGGGACGCTGCTCTACGTCACCTCGATCGCCGGCGCGGTCGGCGTACCCGGCGAGAACGTGTACTCGGCCACCAAGGCCGGGCTGGAGTCGTTCGCGGACACCCTGCGCGCGGAGGTGCACCGCGAGGGACTGCGGGTCGCCACCGTGCTGCCCGGGGTGGTGGACACCGGGTTCTTCGACACTCGCGGCCGCCCCTACGACCGAGGCTTCCCAAAGCCGATTCCCGCGGCACAGATGGCGAATCGGGTCGTGGACACCCTTTCCGGCGGCCCGGACCGGGTGTTCGAGCCGCGCTGGTTGGCTGGGCCCGCGACCCTGCGGGCGGTCGCGCCGCGCCTGTACCGCGCGCTGGAACGCCGCTTCGGTGGAATCTGACTTAACGTCAGAAATCCGGTGGGACGGTAGGTGCACCGTCCCACCGGGCTGCTGTCAGATCTGACGGTCAGTCACGCGGCCAGCTGTTGGGGTCGACGCCCATGGCGTCGCCGCGGTAGTCGTACCAGTAACCGTTGTAGTAGTAGTAACCGCCGCAACCGCAGCCGTCGTAGCCGTAGTCGCCGTATCCGTAGCCGCCGTATCCGTAGCCGCCGTAGCCATATCCGCCCCCACCGTGGCCGTGGTGGTAGGCGGGCAGGGCAGCACCGACCGTGGCGGCGCCGGCGGCCGGAGCCGCGACGACTGCCAGGCCCGCGGCGGCGATCAGCGCCGCTGCGGCACGGGTGAGAGCCTTCATTGACGTCCTCCGAGGGGTTGCAGATGTTCGTCCCGTCGACGCGCCCCCCGCGGCCGACCTGGAAAACCCTGCCCCTGTTCGCCGGACGCTCGCAATGATCATGGGCGCGGCGTAGTCGGGAATTGCCGACATTTGGCCGCGCGCGGACGCACTCGGGATAAAGGGAAAACGCGGCGGACGTTCGGGAGTCGGTCGACCGGCGGTCGCGGGATCGTCACCGGATCTTGGTGGCGGGCGCAGCAGACTCCGACGCGACGGCCCTGCTGCCTCGGGAGGTCCTGTGAGCGAATCCGTCCCGCGCCCTGCGCCCGCCTGGTTGGCCCGGCGCGACGTGCTCCGACTGGTCGGCGTCGGTGCCGGCACTCTGCTGGCCGGCGCCTCGCTGCTCGATCGGCCCGCGGCAGCCGCCGTTCGGGCCACCACCAGCCCAACCTGCCCCGAGTTCTTGCGTCGGCCGTCCCGGTCGGGTGCTCCGCCGGTGCAGGGCCTACGACTGACCTTCGGCGACGACCCGGCGACCCAGATGGTCGTGTCCTGGACGACACACGAACCGGTCCGCTCGCCGCAGGTGCAACTCGGCACGGCGGTCGGGGGTCTGGGTCGGGTCATGACGGCGCAGACCCGCAGCTACACCGACGGCAAGTCCCGGCGCCAGGTGCACGTGCACTCGGCGCGCATCGATCAGCTGTTCCCCGGGACCGATTACGTGTACCAGGCGACGCACGAGGGTGCCGTGCCGCAGGCCGGCACGATCCGAACCGCGCCCGCCGGCCGGGCGCCGTTCACGTTCACCAGCTTCGGCGACATGGGTTCCCCGACCCGCACCAAGGGCGCCGGCGGACGGTGGGTCAACGACGCCTGCGGCAGCCCGCACTCCTACGACATCGTCGACGGTGTCGAGCGCATCGCGCCGCTGCTCAACCTGCTCAACGGCGACCTGTGCTACGCCAACCTCTCCCACGATCGGCTGCGCACCTGGTCGGGGTTCCTGGACAACATCACCCGCTCGGCCCGCCACCGGCCGTGGATGCCGGCCGCCGGCAACCACGAGAACGAGGGCCTGAACGGCCCGATCGGCTACACCGCGTTCCAGACGTACTTCCCGGTGCCCAATCCCGGGGCCACCGGCGAATTCGCCGGACTCTGGTACGCCTACACCGTCGGCAACGTGCGGTTCGTGCATCTGCAGAACGACGACATCTGCCTGCAGGACGGCGGCTCGAGTTACATCCACGGCTACAGCGCGGGCGGCCAGCGGGCCTGGCTGGAACAGGAACTGCGGCACAGCCGCGCGCAGGCCGGGATCGACTGGATCGTGGTCTGCATGCACCAGGTCGCGATGAGCACCTCGCGGTACAACGGGGCCGACCTGGGCATCCGCCGCAACTGGCTGCCACTGTTCGACGCGCACGGCGTGGATCTGGTCGTCAGCGGCCACGAACACCACTACGAGCGCACGCACCCGGTACGTGGTGCCGAGTCGAACGACACGATGACCCCGCGCCCGCAAGCCTCCGACAAGAAACACGTGGACACCACCAAGGGCACCGTCCACATGATCATCGGCAGCGGCGGAACCTCGAACCCGTCGCACCGAATGCTCAGCCACGATCGCAGTTGCCACGTCATCACCGGGTTGACCCACGACCGGACCGACAGCGGGCACCGCGCGCCGAAGTACCTCATCGAGGAAGGGCCGTGGTCGGCGGTCCGCGATGCCGATCATCCATACGGCTTCGCCGCTTTCGCGGTCGACCAGGCACCGGTGGCGGGCACGACCACGATCGACGTCACCTACTACGACGTCGTCGGCCCGGGCGGGCAGCTCAAGGCGTTCGACACCTTCAAGCTCACCAAGCCGGCCCGCAGCACCGCACGGCTGATCTGATCGGCACCGTCCGCTCGACCGCGAAGTGAACGCCAGGATGCGCGAAAACGAACGGCCGTCACCCGCCGGGACTCAATAATGCCCGGGGAGTGACGGCCGGATGCGCCGTTGTGGACTTAGAGCAGGTCGTCGAGCAGACCCACGACGCCGCCCAGCAGGCCGCGGTGACGGTAGTAGCCACGGTCGTAACCGTAGCCCTCGTTGCCGTAGTCGTCGTCGTCGTTGTCCCAGTTGTCGTTCCAGCGGGGATTGCGGTGGTGAATCCGAGCGACCAGCATCGGGTTTCCCTCTCGTAGGCCCCGGCGGGTTGCCGGGTGCGGATTCGGACCTGACCACCCCGTGTCGGTGGGGAACACCGACGTCAGGACGGGCCCGACATTTGAGATTTTAGAGGTTCCGGACGGGTTGTCGATCATTGACCCCGCTCAGCGGTCCGCGGCCGCCCGGATGGTCTCGCGCAGGGACTCCATCGTGGCCAGGACGGCGGAAGGTTCGTAGCCGCAGTGGGCCATGCAGTTCGAGCACCGCGGATCCTTCCCGCGGCCGAACTTGTCCCAGTCGGTGGTCTCCAGCAGTTCCTGGTAGCTGCTCGCGTACGAGTCGTCGAGCAGGTAGCAGGGCCGCTGCCAGCCCAGCAGCGAATAGGACGGGATGCCCCACGGCGTGCAGGCCAACTCCTTCTTGCCCTCGAGGAAGTCCAGGAACAGCGGCGAGTGGTTCAGCCGCCACTTCGCGCGCCGGCCGTCGGCGAACGCCTTGGCGAACAGCTCCCTGGTCTGCTCGACGCCGAGCCAGTGGTCCTGGTCCGGAGCCCGCTCGTAGGCGTACCCGGGCGAGATCTGCATGTTGTCGACGCCAAGTTCGTCGTTCAGGTAGTCCAGGACGTCGATCACGTCCTGCGGGGTGTCGGTGTCGAAGAACGTGGTGTTGGTCATCACTCGGAAGCCGGCCGCCTTGGCCTGCTTGACCGCCTCGACTGCCTGGTCGAACACGCCCTCCTTGCACACCGACGCGTCGTGGCGCTCGCGCAGACCGTCGATGTGCACCATCCACACGAAGTCCTCGTGCGGGGTGAAGCGGTGCAGGTGCTTGGGCAGCAGGACCGCGTTCGTGCACAGGAACACGATCTTGTTCAGGCCGAGCAGTCGCCGGACGATCTCATCGATCGCGGGGTGCATCAGCGGCTCGCCGCCGGCGATCGACACCATCGGCGCGCCGCACTCCTTGACGGCGGAGACGGCCTGCTCGACGGGCATGCGCTGTTTGAGCAGCGACGCGGGCTGCTCGATCTTCCCGCAGCCTGCGCACTTCAGGTTGCAGGCGAACAACGGCTCGAGTTCCAGCAGCAGCGGGAACTTCTTCCGACGCAGCAACTTCTGCTTGGCCAGGTACTTCCCGAGGCGCAGGTTCTGCCGCATAGGCATCGACAAGGCTCAGCCCACCTCCTCAGATTCGGCGCCGCGCGCCGCTTCCGGCGCCTTCGCCCACGCGCCCAACTGCGGCGCGACCACTCGCAGGGAGCGTAGTGCCCGCCAGACCCGCAGCGGCGTTGCAGGATGCAGCAGCGGTGCATCCGCGGTGTCCACGACGGCCCGCACGATCGCGAAAGGCCGCTCCCCGGCCAGAGTGCCCAGAGCCCCGGATTCCAGGTCGACGGCCAGGTGCCCGGCCGCGGCCAGCCGGGCCCGCTGTGCCCCGTGCACGACCGCGTCGGCAGCGTAGATCGGGCCCAGGTGCACGCGCAGTCCGGTCGCCTGCAACCGCTGGGCCAACCGAGGGCCGGCCGGGACCGGCAGGCGCCGGTCGCCGATGACCACGGTGTCCGCGACCACCACGTCCCCCGGTCGCACGCCGGGCGCGAGCCCGCCGCAGAAGCCGGTGGACACCCAGCCCTGCCGGTCGGCGAACCGGGGCGCGCGTTTGTGCACGCGCCGTGGACCCATCCCGCAGCGCACGATGGGCACTCCGCCGGTGTGACCGCGCAGCGCCAGTCCTTCCAGCCGCAGCGCGACCACCACGGCGGGTGGCCTACCGGTCATGTACAGGCCCGGACGTACCGGGCGAGCGCGCACAACGGGAACGTGAGCCGGTACAGGTGGTAGTTCAGGTAGAAGTCGCCGGGGAAACCGGTACCGGTGAAGAACGGCTCGTCCCAGTTGCCGTCCGGCCGCTGACGCTCCGTCAGCCAGCGCACGCCGGCCTCGGCCGCCGGGTGGTTCGGGTCGACGGCCAGCAGGGCCAGCAACCCCCAGGCGGTTTGCGACGGTGTGGAGTTCCCGCGGCCGACCCAGCTCGGGTCGCGGTAGGAGCGCAGGTCCTCGCCCCAACCCCCGTCAGCATTCTGATGCTGCGTCAGCCAGCTCACCGCGCGGCGCAGCGCCGGGTCGTCCGGCGCGACCCCGGCCGCCACGAGCGCCGGGACCACCGCTCCGGTGCCGTAGATGTGGTTGGCGCCCCAGCGGCCGAACCACGACCCGTCGGACTCCTGCGCGCGGCGCAGCCAGTCCACGCCGCGGCGGCAGACCTCGTCGCCGGCCCGGCCGGTCTCGGCCAGCATCTCCACCACATGGGCGGTGACGTCGGCCGACGGCGGGTCGGTGACGTTTCCGAAGTCGCAGAACGGCAGCCGCATCGGCAGTTTGCGGGTGTTGTCGGCGTCGAACGCACCCCAGCCTCCGTCCGCGGACGCCATGCCGATCGTCCAGGCGATGCCCCGCTCGACCGCGGCGGAGGTAGCTGCCGGGCCGCTGCCCGGGGCGTGCCGCAATGCCAGCACGACCTCGGCGGTGTCGTCGGTGTCCGGGTAGAGATCGTTGTCGAACTCGAAGGCCCAACCACCGGGTGCCAGATCCGGTCGACGCACCGACCAGTCCCCGGGGACTTTGACCTCCTCGCCGACCAACCAGTCGGCGGCGCGGACCACCATCGGGTCGGCGGCGGGCACGCCGGCCTCGTGCAGCGCGACCAGGGCCAGCGCGGTGTCCCAGACCGGCGACTGGCAGGCCTCCAGGCGGCGCACCGGACCGTCGGGGGTGTCCTCGCGGATCACGAACCGCTCCAGGCCGTCCAGGCCCGCCCGGACCGCGGGGTGCTCCAACGGGTAGCCGAGCAGGTACAGCGCGAGGATCGAGTAGACCCAAGGCGGTTGGATCCCGCCCCAGGAGCCGTCGGCCTCCTGCCGCGCGAGAATCCACTCCGCACACGCACGCAGGGCGCGCTTGCGCACCGGGTTGCGCGGGATCCGGCCGTAGCCGTGCAGGCCTTTGTCGAGCAGCCCGAAAGCCCGCCCGACCCAGTCCTGGGCGGGTCGGTCCGGGGCTTGTCCGCTTCGCAGTTCGTCGATGCCGAACGGAAGCGGCCGACACGGGCGGACAGTGCCGACGATTGTGAGCGGCACGATGGTCTGCCGCGCCCAGCAAGCGAAGTCGTAGACGTTGAGCGGCGCCCACTTGGGCAGCAGGATCACCTCGGGCGGGAGGTTGGGCAGGTCCTCCCAGCGCCACAGGCCGAACAGCGCCAGCCAGATCCGGGTGAACACCCGGGTGGCTTCGACCCCACCGCCGGCCAGCACGAAGTTCTGAGCGGACGTCAGGTGAGGGGCCGTCATGTCGTCGCCGGCCAGGCGCAACGCAAGCCAGGCCTCCACCGTGGTCGACACGTCGCCGGGCCCGCCGGCGAAGGTCGCCCAGCTGCCGTCGGTGCGCTGGTTACGGCGGATCCAGCGGGCCGCGGCGTCGGTGTCGGCGGCGGTGCGGATACCGAGGAACTCCCGCAGCAGCAGGTCCTCGGCGTCCATCGTGACGTTGGTCTCCAGCTCGCCCTTCCACCAACCGGCGGAGTCCTGCAGGGTGCGCAGGCACCTGATCGCGGCGGTGACCGCGCTCTGCGCGTTCGCGGCCGAATCGAGCGCCGGCGCCACCTCGGTTGTCATTGATCCCGTCCCACGACGAACTCGGCCAGGCCGCGCAGTTCGGCAACGGCGTCGGACTGCCCCAGCAGATCCAGGCACGCCCCCGCCCGGCGGGACCGCCGTGCCGCCTCGGCCCGGGCCCAGTCCTGCCCGCCGGCGTCGGCGAGCAGATCGGCGATCTGGGAGAGCCGTTCCTCGGTGTCCGCGGACTCCGTCGCCAACCACTTGGCCACCTGCGCCCCGACCCGATCGCCCCGACCGATCACCCAGGCCACCGGCAGCGACGTCTTGCGCGAGCGCAAGTCGGAGTAGCGGGGCTTGCCGGTCCGCGCCGGATCGCCCCAGATGCCGAGCACGTCGTCGACGAGCTGGAACGCCAGGCCCAGTTGCGCGCCGAACTCCGCGAGCGCCTCGACCGACTGCCGCGGGGCATCGGCCAGCACCGCACCGATGACCGCGGAGGCCGACAACAGCGCGCCGGTCTTGGCTGCCGCCATCCCGAGCACTGTCTCGACCGCGACCTCCGGGTTGCCCTCGTAGGACATGTCCTCGACCTGACCCCGAATCAGTTCCCTTGTGGTGGCGGCAACCAGCCGTGCGGCGGCCGCCGCGCCCGGACCGGGAACGTCGAGCAGGACCTCGAGTGCGAGCCCGAGCAGGGCGTCGCCGGTGAGGATCGCGCTCGGCGGACCCCAAAGAGCCCACACCGTGGTGCGGTGCCGCCGCTCGGTGTCGCCGTCCATCAGATCGTCGTGCAGCAACGAGAAGTTGTGCACCAGTTCGACGGCGACCGCGCCGGGCACGGCGATCGTCGGGTCGGCACCGACTGCTCGCGCGCCGAGCAGCGCGAGGCTCGGCCGCACGGCCTTGCCGCCGCCGGCGCCCGGCAGGCCGGCCGCGTCGGTCCAGCCGAGGTGGTAGCTGGCCTGCGCCGCGCAGGTCGGGTCCAGGCGGGCGATGGCGGCCCGCAGCGCCGGCTCGACCAGCCGACGGGCATCGGCCAGGCCGCCCGGCGCAGCGGTCGAGAAGAGCGTCATGCGATCTCCCCGCTGCGCGCGACCGGTCGGGTCTGCGCGGAGATCCGGGGACCGGCCAGCAGGGCGCTCACCGCGGCCTCGCCGCTGCGGACCGCGCCTTCCATCGTGGCCGGCCAGCCGGTGTCGGTGTGGGCGCCGGCCAGCACCAGGCCGGGCAGCGCGGTCGCGGCGGGCGGACGGTTCGCCCGCACCCCCGGCGCGGGTGCAAATGTGGCTTCCCGTTCGCGGGTCACGAAGAAATCCTCGACCACGGCACTGGCCGCGGCGGGCAGCAACGCCGCCAGCGCGGGCACCAGCAGGTCCCGCAACTCCGTAGTGGTCAGGTCGACGAACGCCGCCGCGGCCGACAGTGAGATCGCCACATAGTGCCCGGCCGGCAGGTCCGCGCCATGGCTGCGGTCGAACACCCACTGCACCGGGGAGTCCAGACCGGCGACGAAGGCGCTGTGTAGCACCGGGCGGTCGTACACGACGTGGACGTTCACGATCGGGGCCGCCCCCAGCCGCTGCGACCACCCGGCGGCCAGGTCCAGTGCCCCGTCCGGCAGCAGCGCCTCGGTGGCCCGCGGCGGCAGCGCGACCACGACCGCGTCGGCGGCGACCTCGGTCTCCAGCTCTGTGCCGGACCGCACGTTGACCGTCCAACCCGCGCCGGCGCGGCACAGCGCGGTGGCTTTCGCGCCGGTGGCGATCTCGACCCCGGCGGCACCCAATGCGCGCTTGGCGGCGTCGCCGTGCAGCTGTTGCAACGGTACCCGCGACCAGCCGATGTCACCGGCGCTGCGGTCGGTGAGCAAGCCCTGCTGGAAGACGTATGCGGCCAGCGCCAACGATGCATCGGCGGCGTGAGCGTTCAACGTGGCCACCCCGACAAGGTCCCACAGGGCCGCGACGGCGCCGGCACCCTGTCCGTGGTCGGCCAACCAATCGCCGAAGCTGCGCCGGTCGGTCGCCGGGTCGGCGACGTCGACCCGGGCCAACGCCAAGGCGGCCAGCACGGCCCGTACCCGGGCCACCGGCGACAGCGGCGCGTAGCCGAGCAACGAGTTGCCCAGATGCAGCGGCGCGGGCAGGTTGGTGCGCCGCAGCCGAGCCGAACGGAACACGCCCGGACGCCGGATCTCGACGTCCAACCGCGGCTGCAGGTTGACCTGGTCCGCGACGCCCAGTCGGTCCAGCAGGGCCCGGTAGCGGGTGCAGCAGCGCAGGAACACGTGCTGCCCGTTGTCGACCTGCAGGTCGCCGCGGGTGAACGAATGGGTCAGCCCGCCGAGCTTGGGTCGGGCCTCGAACAGCTGGACCTGCGCACCCGCCGCAGCCGCCTCCAGCGCGGCCGTCAACCCGGCCAGGCCGCCGCCGAGCACTGCCACCCGCCGACCGCGCAGCCCCTCGGTCATCGGAGCACCTGTGCGGCGGGCGAAGTCTCGGGTGCGCGCCACTCTCACTGTGCCACCGTTCGCCTGGGCTTTCTCGCTCGTTCCCCGCTCGCCGCAGTCGCTCACACTGCCCGCCCGGTCAGCGCTCGACCCGCCACCCGGGCCTTCTCGAAGCCGGTCAGCGAAACCCGACCGGTGAACACCGCCGCGGGGTCGGCGTCGATGCGGCGGAGCAGCTCCCGGTAGATGCCTGCCATCGCCGCGGTGCACGACGCGCTGCGGTTGTCCAGCAGCGGCAGCAGGCGCAGCCCGTCGTCGAACCACGCGGCGGCGCGGGCGGCGGCAACCTTCACCAGCGCGTGCAGCCCACCGCCCGGATCGGCCAGGGCACCCGACGGGGTCAGCGCCAGAGTCACCTCGAAGCGGTCGAGGTCCTCCTTGGGCAAATAGACCCGACCGTTGGTGAGGTCCTCGCGGATGTCGCGCAGGATGTTCACCTGCTGCATGGCGACGCCGAGCGCGTCGGCGTGCCGGCCGGCGGTTGCCTCCGTGCCCGGCGGACAGCCGTAGACACCCAGACACAGCCGCCCCACCGCGCCCGCGACGCGCCGACAGTACGGAACCAGGTCGTCGAAGGTGGCGTAGGTGGTGCCGATGACGTCCGTCTCGACGCCGTCGATCAGCTCACCGAACGCGGCCAGCGGGATCGGGAACCGGGCCGCGGCATCGGCGAGGGCCAACAGGACCGCGTCGGAGGAGCCAGCGCCGTGGTCCAGGCCGGCCCGCAGTGCGGCCAGTCGGGCGGCCTTCTCCTCGGCTGATCCGGTGCCGTCGCCGATGTCGTCGATTCGCCGGGCCAGGGCGTAGACGGCGCACAACGCGGACCGCTTGGGCGCGGGCAGCAACCGGATGCCGTAGTAGAAATTCCGGGCCTCGGTTCGGGTGATCTGCGCGCAGGCCCGGTTGGCGACGAGGAGTCGGTCGCTCAACGCGTACCTCCCGTCACTTCCAGAGAGCTTCTGACGTCGTGGGACTGCCTCTCAGCCAGCACACAGAGTAGCGGCCCACGCAGCGTCACCGCGTGCGGCGACCCGGGCGCCGGCGCTCACCACGTCCAGCGGACGAGGCCGTGGGGTCGCGCTGAGCGAGTCGTACCCGGCTCGCCGCAGAGCCTGGACGGTCGCCAACCCGCCGGCCACGTAACCCGCGACGGCGATCCGGGCGAACCCGCGAAGTCGACCCACCAGCGCCGAACCGGCCGCCAGCAACTCCGCCGCCCGGACAGTCTCGAACCGCAGCAGCTCGCGCACCGCAGGGCTCGCCCGGTGCGCGTCGAGGTCACTGGGCTCGACCCCGAACCGCTTGCGATCCTCCCCCGGCAGGTAGACGCGACCCATCCGGCGGTCCTCGGCGACGTCCTGCCAGTGCTCGAGCAACTGCAGCGCGGTGCAGATCTGGTCCGCCAACGGCTCCGCGGCCGGGTCGCGGACGTCGAACGTGGCCAGCACCAGGCGGCCGACCGGGTCGGCCGACAGCCGGCAGTAGCCGCGCAGGTCCTCGAACGTCGGGTACTCGGTGACCCGTTGGTCGGCCAACCCGGCGGCGATCAGGTCGTGGAACGGCTGCGCCGTCAGCCCGAGTTCGCGGACCGTGCCGGCCAGTCGCCGCAGCACCGGTGACTCCGGGGCCGGGCCGGGCGTCCAGATCCGGTCCAGGTCGGCACGGAGGGCGAGCAGTGCGGCGGTCGCGTCGCCGGGCGTGCGGTCGGAGACGTCGTCGATGGTCCGCACCGTGTCGTAGCAGGCGCGCAGCCGGGCCCGTTCCCGGCCGGGCAGCAGCCGCAGCGCCACCGGGAAGTTCTCGGCCCGTTCGCTGACCCGCAGCTGCGCCATGCTGGGCCGGCTCCCGACCGGAGCCCCCGGCACAGACTCGGGGTCGCGAGTCATTCACCCATCCTTCGATCCGGACCGGGGCCTCGGTTCATCCGACCGTGGTGTCCCACGGATGCCTGCCGGGACCGGTCAGGCGCGCCGGAACCCCGTGGGTCGGGGGCACTGCGCTCGAAACGATAACCTCTGGCGCATGTCGTGGCTGGTCACGGGCGGTGCGGGCTACATCGGGGCGCACGTCGTGCGTTCCCTGTTGGATGCGGGCCTGGACGTCGTCGTGCTCGACGACCTGTCCACGGGGCAGCGCGAACTGGTGCCGGACAGGGTCGCGTTCGTCGAGGCGGACGTGCTTGACCAGGGCCGGGTGACGGCGACGCTGCGCGAGCACGGGGTCGACGGCGTCGTCCATCTGGCCGGGAAGAAGTCGCTGCCGGAGTCGGTGGAGCGCCCGCTCTTCTACTGGGAGCAGAACGTCGGCGGCTGTCGGTCGCTGTTGTCCGCGATGGCCGAGGCCGGCGTCGACCGGATCGTGTTCTCCTCGAGCTGCTCGGTGATCGGCACGCCGGAGGACGAGTTCGTCGACGAGGAAACCCCGACCCGGCCGGAGAGCCCGTACGGGCGCACCAAGCTGACCTGCGAGTGGATGATCACTGACGCGGGCCTGACCGGCCGGCTGAACTGGGCGAGCCTGCGCTACTTCAATGTCGTCGGCGCCGGCGCTCCGGAGCTCGGCGACATCTGCGAGACCAACCTGATCCCCTGCACGTTCCGGGCGATCACCGCGCGCCGCCGCCCGGTCGTGTTCGGCGACGACTACCCGACGCCCGACGGCTCCTGCGTGCGCGACTTCATCCACGTCAGCGACCTGGCCGGAGCCCATGTGGCCGCGGCCCAGCGGCTGGACGCGGCCGCTGCGGCGGGCACCGACTACGGGCAGGTGCTCAACGTCGGGCGCGGGGACGGGGCCTCGGTCAAGGAGGTCATGGCGGTCGTCGCCGAGGTGACCGGCACCGACCTGCGCTACGAGATCGGCCCCCGGCGCGCCTACGACCCGGCCCGAGTCGTCGGGCTGGTCGAGAAGATCGCGCTCGACCTGGGTTGGAAGGCCGAACTGGACCTGCACGACATGGTCCGCAGCGCCTGGGCCGCCTGGCAACACCGGCCGCATTAAGGCCCCTCTGCGATCATCGATGATCGCAGAGCGCACTCTCATACGCGGCGCGAGCACTCTCATACGCGGAGCGGCGGGCTATGCCGACTGCAGAAGCCCGTGTTCGGCCAGTGGGCCGACCTTCAGCCGATGGACGCTGAACAGGTCCGCCAACAGCGGCAGCGCGTCCAGCGCCGAGTGCCAGGCGCCCGGGGCCGAGGTGCAGTCCGAGTCGTGCAACAGCACGGTCCCGCCGGGCAGCCGCCCGGACGCCACGTCCTGCGCCACCGACGAGGCGTCCGCCTCGGCCCGCCAGTCGCGGCCCCACGCGGTCCACAGCACGGGTCGCAGGCCCAAGCGGCCGCAGACGCCCAGGGTGGCGCCGCTCAGGATCCCGTAGGGCGGGCGGAACCAGAACGGCCGCTTCCCGGTGACCTCCTCGACCAGGGCCAGCGAGCGTTCGATGTCGGCGGCCACGGCCCGCGGCGTGCGCGCCAGGTGCGACCGGTGCACGTCGCCATGCAGCGCGATCTCGTGGCCGGCCGCGGCCACCTCGGCGGCGATCCCAGGGTTGGCCCGCACCGAGTCTCCGAGCAGGAAGAACGTGGCGGTCCAGCCCAGCCGGTCCAGGGCCGTCAGGAACTGCGGGGTCGAGGTCGCGTCCGGGCCGTCGTCGAACGTGAGCGCGACGTGTCCCGGCTCCCCCAGCCCGCACAACCGGGGCGCCCAGCGGTTGCGCACCGCCGGCACGCTGGTCACCGCGGGCCCGGCGTGGGCCGCGACCGCCGCGAACGCCGCGCCCGCCGCTCCGACCAGGCCGCCCAGTCGCAGCGCTCGCACGCTCATGCACCCGCCCCGATCAGCGCGGCGATGGCCTCCGCGGCGTCGCCGGCGAACAATTTGCTTCCCATCGCGACAGCCTCGTCGCCCTGCGGCCCCAGCGCCCGGTCCAACGCCACCGCCAACTCCTCCGGCGTCTGGGCCAACTGCGTCACCCCGACCTCGCTCATCATCGTCGCGTTGTGCTTGCCATGGCCCGGGATCGGCCGGTACGTGACCACCGGACGGCCCACCGCGAAGGACTCCATGCACATCTGGCCACCGGCGTTCTCCACGACCACGTCGCAGGCCGCGATCAACGTCGGCATCTGGTCGGTCCACCCGTACACATACATCCCCGGCCGCCCGCGCAGGCGGTCGTATAGGGCCTTGTTGTTGCCGCACACCACGACCGGGGTGACCCGGCCGGTGCCGGCCACCTCGGCGACGCTGTCCTCGACCGAACCCGCCCCCCACGACCCGGAGACCATCAACGCCAGAGCACCGTCCGCGGGCAGGCCCAGCTCGGCCCGGGCGGCGGCCTGGTCCGGGGCGGAGAAGAACCGCTCGTTCACCATCGGCCCGTACGCAACCGCGCGGTCGGTGTACTGGCCGGCCATCCGCGCCGAGGCCGGGCCGTTGCAGGAGGTCAGGTCCAACCCCGAATCCGCCCACAGTTGGTGCACCGCAAAGTCGGTGACGACGACCGCCGCCGGGATGGCCAGTTGCTTACGGCGGCGGGCCCGGCCGAGCACCAGGGGCGCGACGACGTACGTGGCAACCACCAGGTCGGCCTGATAGTCGGCGATCCAGGCCAGCATCCGTCGGCGGGACAGCCAGCTCATCGGCAATGTCACCAACGCCACCAACGGCGTCGCCCGCATCCACATCCGGTAGGTGGCCTCGTAGCTCCAGGGCGCGTATTGCAGCTGCAGTTGGTAGAACCGGCGCAACGCCGGCCCGAGCCGGCCCGGCAGCGCGTCGAGGAAGTCCACGATCCGCGCCTCGTGGCCGTCGCGGCGCAGCCGGTGGGCCAGTTCCCGCGCCACCGTCTCGTGGCCCGCGCCCATGCTCGCCGAGACGATCAGGACGCGACCGGTGGAGGAAGATCTATCCTTCGGAGCCACCGTGATCCTCACCGTCGTCGCCAGCATCTCCGCCGCGGCATGCTATTCGGTGGCCGCTGTGCTCCAACAGGAAGCCGCCGTCACCGCGCCGCCGGACCGCGCGTTGCGGTTCGGTCTGCTCGCGTATCTGGTGCGCCGCGGTCGATGGCTGGCGGGGTTCGCGGCGGACGTCGCCGGCTTCGCGCTGCAGATGTTCGCGCTGGCCTACGGCTCGTTGATGCTGGTCCAGGCGCTGCTGGTCAGCGGCCTGTTCTTCGCGCTGCCGTTGGGGGCAGCCAGGTCCGGTCGACGTCTCGGCCGGACCGAGTGGACCGGGGTGGCCGCCCTGGGCCTGGGCCTGATCGCGCTGACCGCGGCCGATCCGTCGTCCGGGAGGGATCCCTCCGGACGCGGCTGGGTGGCCGTCGGAGTGCTGACGCTGGTGCCGGCGGTCCTGCTCAACCTGTGCCCCGGGCCGGTGGGCAGTGTCGCCCGGCCGCTGCGGCTGGCCACCGCGACGGGCCTGATCTACGGGGCGACCGCGCTGTTGACCAAGGTGACCGGCGAGTTGTTGCGGCACGAGGTCGGAGCGGCAGCCACCTCGTGGCAGCCGTATCTGCTGGCGTTGCTGACCGTCTGGGGCATGGTGCTGAACCAGAGCGCGTTCCAGGCCGGGCCGCTGGCCGCCTCGCTGCCGATGCTCACCGCGGCGGAGCCCGTCGTATGCGCGGGAATCGGGGTAGCAGTGCTGCACGAGCACCCGATGCTGCCTGCGGTGGCGACGGTGTCCGCGTTGGCTGCGGTGGTCCTGGGGGTCGTGGTACTTACCAGGTCACCCCTGGTGTTGTCCATACATGAAACAGAACGTGATACATCCCACGTTCCGGGTCGATTCGTGCCCTCCGGCGAGGGGTAGTCGTCGCTCAGCAGCCCGGCATGTCCGGGACACGAGACGGATTTGCATCCGTGCCAGGAGGACCTCTGATGAAGCTCACCACTCTCGCGGGTGCGGCTGCCGCCGCCGCGCTGACCGTGGCGCTGGGTGCCCCGATGGCGAATGCCGCCGACGCCCGGACCACCGGCAGTTCCACCCCGGCCTTCGCCAGTGACTGCTACCGCACCCACTTCTGGGACGGCCGCATGCACCCGTACTCGCGAATCTTCTGCGACTACGACCCCGGCTTCGACCGGGACTACTACGTCCACCACCCCGAGTTCCGCTACCACGGCGACCGCGACCACTCCGGCGTCCGTGACCACGAGAGTGACCACACCGACGCCCGGGACACCGGCCGCGGCGACGTGAACCACCCCGCCTCCCCCGCCGAGCGGGGCGCCGCCGACCGCGGGACGTCGGATCGCGGGACATCGGACCGCGGCACCAGCGACCGCGGTACCAGCGACAGCGGTACCAGCAACAGCGGGGCGGCCGACCGTGGCAGCGCCGGCAGCGGTGGCGCGAGCGGCGGTGGCTCCAGCAGCGGTGGCGCCGGCAACATGCCTGGCGGCCGCTGACTTGTCCGTAAGCCCGCGAAAGCCCGACCCCATGTCTCCGGGGTCGGGCTTTCCGGCGTCCCACTCACTCACCCGCGAAGCGTCACCCACGACCCCGGAAAAGCGCGCGAAACCGACGCCCGCGTATGAGAGTCCGACGCCCGCGTATGAGAGTGCCCACTGCGATCATCGATGATCGGGCTGCACGGTGCGAACGCCCGGCCCGGGGCCTCCTCGTCGCCGGGTCGGGCGCTCGCCGTGCCCGCTGCCGATGCGGTAGCAGCGGGGCCTCACTCACTCGTATCTGAGCGCCTCGATCGGCCGTAGCGACGCGGCGCGGCTGGCCGGGTAGAAACCGAAGAACAGGCCGGTGAGCAGGGAGACGCCGATCGCCAGGTAGACCGACCAGGGCGCGATCACCGGGTGCACCCCCACGATCGTGAACCGCGAGGCCACGACGCCGCACGCGAGCCCGATCGCCCCGCCCATCATCGAGACGATCACCGCCTCGGCCAGGAACTGACCGATGATCGCGCCGCCCTGCGCCCCGATCGCCTTGCGGATACCGATCTCGCGCGTCCGCTCGGTCACCGACACCAGCATGATGTTCATCACGCCGATGCCGCCGACCAGCAGCGAAATCCCCGCCACAGCTGCCAGCAGGATCGTCAACGTCTTGTTCGACGAACTCGACGCGGACATCACCGACGCGGCGTTGAACACGACCACGTCGGTGTTCGCCGCGGTCAGGTGATGCCGTTGGTCCAGGATCGTCTGGATCTCGTTCTGCGCCGCCGCGGTCGCGGCCGACGAGGCTGCTTCCACCGAGATCGACGACAACTGCCCGCCGCCCGGCTGGTCGTAGCCGAACAGCGCGTCCTCGGTCGCGGTGATCGGGGCGATCACCTTGTCGTCCAGGTCCGTCTGGCCCGAGTAGCCCTTCGAGCCCAGGATCCCGATGACCGTGAACGCCTGGCCGTTGAACTGGACGGACTTCCCGATCAGCTCGGAGTCGTCGCCGGACACAAGGTCGGCGGCGACGCTGGTGCCGACCACCGCCACCCGGTGGTGGGCAGCTGTGTCGAGGTCGGTGAACCAGCGCCCCGCCGAGACGGTGTCGTTGTCGATCTCCTCGTAGTTAGCGGCAGTTCCGAGGAAGGAGTTCACCGTGTGCGAGGAGTCGCCGAGTTTGGCGACGGCACTCTTCACGTAGACCATCGGCGAGACCGCCGCGATGTCCGGGCCTGCCGGGTTGTTGGTCAGCGACGTGGCGTCGTCGAAGCTCAGCGCGGACGCGCGGTTGTGTGTGGAGTTGTCGGACGTGTTCTTGATGTGCAGCATCCGCCGGATCTGATTGCGGAACGAGCTGCCGTGGCCACCGTTGCCGGTCGGCATCGGGATCACGTTGAGGTTGTTCGAGCCGAGTCGGTCGATCGAGGCCTGTACCGCCGCCTGCGAACCGGTACCGACCGCGATCAACGTGATGACCGAGGCGACACCGATGACGATGCCGAGCATGGTCAACGCCGCCCGCATCTTGTTCGCCGTTATGCCGCCCCAGGCGAAGACGACCGTCTGCCGGATTCTCAAAACAGGTCCCCGTCGAACGCGGCGCGGGCCTGCTGGGTGGCGTGATCGACGCCGTGGGTCCCGCCGCCGGCGGGCTGCAGCGGGACGGGTGCCGGAACCGGCGCCGGTTGCGGGGCCGGAGCAGCGGTCGGATGCGGGATCACGTGGCCCCCCGGCAGCACCGAACCCGGAGCGTTCAGGTTGTCGGAGATGATGCGGCCGTCGCGCATGACGACCAGGCGTTGGGCGCGGCCACCGACGTCGCTCTCGTGGGTGATGACCATGATGGTGCGCCCGGCCGCGGCCAGTTCGTCGAAGAGGTCCAGCACGTCGGCGGTGGA
>DATASX010000050.1 GCA_036269075.1 Sporichthyaceae bacterium | reverse complement strand
CGTCCAGAGCTGCGTCAACCATGTCGATCGCGACCTACCCAATGGCCGCTGTCTTACGCGGCAGACCCACCCCGTCGGTGCCGCCCCGCTCCCTCCCTCGTGATCACGAACTAGCGCGGCGCGACAGTGCCGGAGTGCATCCTCAACGGTGACCGAGTTCGTGACCCGCACCCTGGAGCCGATCGAATCTCCTGGACGGGAGTGGCGTCCCGCAGAGTGGTGTGCGACAGCCGGGCCTGATGGGCGTGGCACAGACGCGTAGGGCGGCCACCGCGTGATCCTCGAGAGACCTCTCACAGTCGACTCGATGGAGCACACCGCGATGGCCGCCAAGCCCAGTATCGACCCTGCCCAGTTCCTCCACGAGCAGCTCGCGTCCGCGTCCCCGGACCTGTTGCGCGAGATGCTTTCCAGCTTCGTCAGCGTGCTCATGTCGGCCGAGGCCGATGCGTTGTGCGGTGCCGATTACGGCGAGCGCAGCCCGGACCGGACCAATGTTCGTAACGGGTATCGGCACCGGGACTTCGACACCCGTGCCGGGACGCTCGACGTGGCGATCCCGAAGCTGCGTTCGGGCTCGTACTTCCCCGACTGGCTGCTGGAGCGGCGCAAGCGGGCCGAGGCCGCCCTGGCCACCGTGGTCGCCACCTCATACCTGCTCGGGGTCTCCACCCGGCGGATGGACAAGCTGGTCGAGACCCTCGGGATCACGCGGTTGAGCAAGTCGCAGGTCTCGCGGATGGCCGGCGAACTGGACGCCATGGTCGCGGCGTTCCGCTCCCGGCCGCTGGACGCCGGGCCCTACACGTTCGTGGCTGCCGACGCCCTGGTGCTGAAGGTCCGCGAGGGCGGTCGGGTGGTCAACGTCCACGCCCTGATCGCCACCGGCGTCAATGCCGACGGACACCGGGAGATCCTCGGCATCGAGGTCGCCTCGGCCGAGGACGGCGCCGGGTGGTTGGCGTTCCTGCGCAGCCTGACCGCACGTGGGCTGGGCGGCGTCGGTCTGGTGACCTCCGACGCGCACCGCGGCCTGGTCGAGGCCATCGGCGCCGCGCTACCCGGTGCGTCCTGGCAGCGGTGCCGGACTCATTACGCGGCGAACCTGATGTCGGTGACACCTAAGGCGTCCTGGCCGTGGGTCCGCGCGTTGCTGCACTCGGTGTTCGACCAACCTGACGCACCATCAGTGCAGGCCCAGTTCGACCGCGCGGTGGAGACCCTGCTCGACAAGCTGCCCCGCACCGCCGAGCACCTCATCGAGGCGCGTGCCGACGTGCTGGCCTTCACCGCGTTCCCGAAGGAGTTGTGGCGCCAGGTCTGGAGCAACAACCCGCAGGAACGGCTCAACCGCGAGATCCGCCGCCGCACCGACGTCGTCGGGATCTTCCCCGACCGCGACGCCATCATCCGACTGGTCGGCGCCGTGCTCGCCGAACAGCACGACGAATGGGCCGAAGCCCGTCGCTACCTCGGACCCGAGGTCCTCGCCCGCGCCCGCCTGACCCTGCTCCCCGCACCGGCCCAGCAGGAGGTGACCAAGACGAACCGACGCACCAAGGCGCTCAGCGCCTGACCGAACCGAGGATCACGCCGCAACCGCCAAACACCACGCCCCGGGGCTTGACCCTCGACGCGGGCCAGCTGAACCTTGCCGAGGGTCGGCGCGATGTACAGGCGGATCAGCTGCTCGTACCGCTCCCGCGTGCTCGCCTCGTGCGAAGTCACCTCCAACCACTGCTCGATCGCTTGGGAGACGGTGATGGCCGACCGCGGGTGGCGTCGTTCGTCTACGGACTTCTGCAGCTTGGTCAGCTCGACCTTCGCTTGCTTGAGGGATGGTGCGGTCTTCTTGAGGTAGCGCCCCATCTTCGTGACCGGGTCCACCCCGGCGAACACGATCGCTCGGAACGAGCCGTCGGCCGTTCCTCGATGTGCCCGCGAGAACCGCGATCCGTGGTCGCCACCGGACAAGCGTACGCAGACTGATTCCCATTGTGATTCCCACGCACAGCACCCAAGGGCTGTTGCGTTACTAAACGCGCAGGTCAGATGCGGTGCCCCCGGCGCGAATCGAACGCGCGACACCCGCTTTAGGAGGACGGTCGACAGCGTCGACTGTGGTCGTCGGTGGTCGCCCGTGGTCTCAACGCCGTCGACTCTGATCGCCTGTGGCTGCTGTGCTCTACGCGATTTCATGCCCACGCCGATGCCCACGGCGGCGGTGCGTAGCGCCCGACAAGCAGCGACGAGCCACCGAACCCGATCGACGCCACCCTGGGGACCGGCCGGCCTCGGGGCAAGCGTGGCGCAGGCGGCCGTCTCGCCGACGCTCGAAGCGGACGTGAAATCCTCCTGGCCACGGCGCTTCGGAACGTGCACACGGCCCTGGTCCGCCCCCTCGGTGCGCTGGCCGTGGCCGCCTTGCCGGTGGGGTGGGGCGTCACCCAGTACCTCTACCTGCTCGGCACCCACGCGAGCATCCACCGGGCCGCCTCCCCGCCCGCCACCATGCACGCCCTCGGCATCGTGTCCGCCGCGGCCGTCGTGCTGGTCCTTCCGTCCCTCGCCTGGCTGTTATGGCCGACCAATCGGGGCCGCCTCGCTTCCGGCGAGATGTGATTGCCCGTCATGCGGGTGGCGAACCGACCGCCTTTCGCAGCTCGGCGGCAATTAGCGGCGGATGCTGGACGAGGAGGCCCGTTGGAGCATCCGTGTGCGAACGGGCGCGACCACTGATGTCGGGACAGGACGGTACGGATTTCCTTATCGGGGCACTGCGTGGCGCGCTTGCCGCTGTTACGGTCGCGGCACCGTCGGCTCGCGCAGGAGGTCTTGGTGCGCACTGC
>DATASX010000049.1 GCA_036269075.1 Sporichthyaceae bacterium | reverse complement strand
TGACAGCGCAGTCAGCGGCGACATGGTGAAGCCGCTGGTGTCGCCGTAGGCGGCGAGCGCGGCCGGGGTGAGGCTGCCGTACTCCGCGGCACGGGCCAGGTCCAGGGCCGGATCGCCGATGAGGGCGTTGGACCAGTCGAGGATCGCGACCGGGCGCCCGGCCCGGACGAGGATGTTCTCTTTCCGCAGGTCCATGTGCAGCAGGCGGCGGGGAAGCGCGTGGCCCCGGTCGGCGGCGAGCGCGGCGCGGATATCCGGGAAGGGCACATCGAGCTCGGTGACCGTCGCGAGGTTCTTCAGCCGGTCTCCGATCCGCTCGGCGAGCACCTGGTCGGCGTCGTCACGCGGTTCCATGCAGACTAGGTCGAGCGGCGGTGCGGGGATCTCGTGAATGGCCCGGATTAGCCGGCCGAACTCGTCGTCGGGAAGCTCACTGTCGTCGGACTCGACGTACTGGGCGATGGTGAAGTCCGCGCCCGGGCCGGAGGTGTGCGCGGCGAACACCTCCGGCACGGGCAGGCCGTGGGACCGCAGGTGCCTGCTCAGGTCGAAGTCCTGGCTCAGCTGCGGTCGCGTGTCCGGCTGGGCCTCGTTGCCGCTGTTGACCAAGCGGGTATGCGGCACCCGGATCGCCACGGGCCCGAGCGACGCGGACTCGCCGCGGTAGACCCGCGCGTCAAGGCCCCGGCCGATCTCCCGCAACCCGGTGATCCCCAGGTGGCCGTATGAGTCGCGCAGGGTCAGGGAAAGCCGCTCCACGGCCTCCGACCATAGCGAACTGAAGCCCGCGATGACGGTCAGCAACCTACCGGCCCCAGTGCCTGCGAAGGTGCGGGATGAGGTCGCCCGGGCGCTCCTCCGGGAAGAAGATCTTCGCGCCGTCGACCTCGATGACCTCGCGTGCCCCGGGGATGAGGTCCCGCAGGTAATACGCCCACTTGACGCCGAAGGTAGCGTCGCCGTTCCCCCATACGAGCAGGGTCGGCGCGTCAAGGGCGCGCAGCAGTTCGCTGACGGCGTCCATCTCGGCCGGCACCAGCGCGGCGATCATGCGCTCGAAGTCCCTGGCCCGCTCCGTGGTGTCGCCGAGTGCGGTTACGTATGAGCGCCATACCTCCTCAGGGACCAGCTCGGGGTGCTCGTAGCCGGCGCCGAGGGGGCTGGTCGGCCAGGCGGCGGGGTCACCGGCGATCGCCGCGAGCCCCGGAGCCAGCGTGCCCTGCTGCGCGAGCTCGACGATCGGGGCGAACTCCGGCGGCGGGAAGTTGCCCTCGCAGTCGCAGTTGGTCAGGGTGAACGACCGGATCCTGTCCGGGTGGCGGGCGGCGAAGATCTGCGCGACGGCGCCGCCGGTGTCGTTGCCGACCAGGTCGACCTGCGTGAGGCCGAGGCCGTCGCACAGGTCGGCGACGACCTGGGCGAGCGCGGTGACCGACAGGTCGTCGCGGCCAGGGGTGCCGCCGTGCAGCGGCAGGTCGATCGCGATGCAGCGGCTGGTGTCGCGCAGGTTCTCGATGACATGACGCCACAGCACGCCGTTGGTGCCGAGGCCGTGCACGAAAAGTGCGACCGGGCCCGCGCCAAGCTCGGTGTAGGCGATCTCGCCGCCCGGGGTGTCGAGCGTCCGGCGATGGGCGGTGAACGTGCTTACGTCCATGGAAACCTCCAGGTAACATACCGAC